>NZ_JBSGVS010000036.1:0-93878 GCF_053608565.1 Streptomyces sp. NPDC055025 | reverse complement strand
GCCCGTGACCGAGCGGTGTGGGCCGGGCGGGTGCAAGGTCAGACGGCCACCCGTTCGCGCTGCTCCTCGTCCGTGTCCCCGGTCCCGTCGGCGTCCGCGGCCTTCTCCCCGTCCCCGATCGGGGCGGTCCGTCCGGCGCGCCGTCCCGGGATGATCAGTGCGGTCAGCGCCGCGAGCGCCACCGCTCCCGCACCGATCCAGAGCGCGGGGACGGTGCCGTCGGCGAAGGTGTCGGCGGACCCGTAACCGCCGCGCGCCGCGAAGACCGCGCCGAGGATCGCGACCCCGAGCGCTCCGCCGACCTCGCGCAGGGCGTTGTTGGCGCCGGAGGCGATGCCCTGTTCGGCAGGGCGGACGCTGGACATGACCAGGCTGGCGGCCGGGGCGAAGTACAGCCCCATACCGATACCGCTGATGATCAGAGCGGGAAGCTGGGCCGCGTACGACACCCCGGGTTCGATGACCAGCGCGAACCAGCCGAGCCCCACCGCCTGGAGGGCCAGCCCGGTCGCGACGACGGGACGGCCGCCGACGCGGTCGGAGACCAGACCGGCGATCGGCGAGACGAGCAGGGGCATCGCCGTCCAGGGGAGCATCCGCAGTCCGGCCTCCGTGGGCGAGTAGCCGAGCACACCCTGGAGGAACTGGCTGAGCAGGAAGATCGAGCCGAACATGCCCAGGAACATCAGCAGACTCGCCGCGTTGATGCCGGTGAAGGCACGGCTCTTGAAGAGGCGCATGGGCAGTGTCGCGTCCGGGCGGCGCAGTCCATGGCGTACGAAGGCCACGAGCAGCGCCGTCCCCGCGAACAGGCCCAGCAGGACGGTGGTGCTGGTCCAGCCCTCGGCGTTGGCGTTGACCAGGGCGTAGACGACGCCGAAGAGACCGCCGCTGATCAGTACGGTGCCGGGGATGTCGAGCCGGGCGCCCGGCCCGTGGGACTCCTTCAGACGCAGCCGGGCGAGCGGCAGCAGCGCCAGGCCTATCGGGACGTTCAGCCAGAAGATCCAGTCCCAGGAGAAGTGCTCGGTGAGACTTCCGCCGACGAGCGGACCGCTGGCGACGGCGAGTCCGGTGATCGCGCCGTAGATACCGAGGGCGGCTCCCCGCCGTTCCGCGGGGACGGCGGCGGTGAGCAGGGTGAGGGCGAGCGGCATCATGATCGCCGCGCCGACGCCCTGGACGGCGCGCGCCGCGATCAGCGCGTCGATACCGGGCGCGAGGGCCGCGGCGCCGGAGGCCCCGGTGAAGATCGTGAGACCGGCGAGGAAGAGCCTGCGCCGGCCGAACCGGTCGCCGAGGGCCGCTCCGAACATGAGGAGGACGGCGAAGGTGAGCGTGTAGGCGTTCACCGTCCACTCCAGATCCTCCAGCGCGCCGCCGAGGTCCTCCCGGATGGACGGCAGCGCGGTCGTGACGACGAGGTTGTCCAGGGCCGCCATGAAGCTGGCGGCACCGGTGATGACCAGGGCCCAGGCGGCGGAGCCGCGGGCTGCTGACGGGGTCATCGTTCTTCCTTTCAGTTCAGATTAGTTATTGATTACTAACTTTCCTGGACAGACAAAAGCCCGGAGCATGTGCACGGTACGAGGAGAGCCGAAGAGGGGCGGGGCAGGGCTCGGGGCTCGGGGTTCGCCCCGGAACTCAGTCGCCGGCGGGCCGTGCCGAGTCGTAGAAACCGGACCAGACGCGGTCCCCGGGCGGAAACCCCAGGGAGACCAGGGTATTGATCAGCATTCCGTGCCCGAAGAAGGCGGTGGTCTCGTCGATGTCCGCCCCGAGTGCGAGATGGACCGTGTCCCAGAGGTCCAGCCACGCGGCCCGCACACTGTTGCCGAAGTCGTGGTCACCCGCAGCCTCGGCGGACGCCACCGCGACGAACATCTGCATCTGCATCTGCGGCTTCTCCGGATCGTCGGCGATGAGCCGCTGGTACGCGGCGGCCATGGCGCGGACGGCCTCCTCGCCCTCCAGCCCCGCGGCCGCCTGCTCGAAGACGCGCGTGGTGTCGACGAGACACCGCTGTGCCGCGGCGAGGAACATGGCTTCCTTGTTCGGGAAGAGCCGGAAGAGATACGGCTGCGAGACACCCACCCGGCGGGCGATCACCTCGGTGGAGGTGCCGTTGTAGCCGCTGCGGGCGAACTCGGTGACCGCCGCGCGGATGACGCTCTCGCGCCGCTCTTCTGCGCTCATCCTGACCATACTAGAAAGTTATTGGCCACTCACTAACTTTGTCAAGCGACGGCGTGAGAGGCAAGGAGGGAGCGGAGGTAAGGGGCACCCGCAGTGGGCGAGCACCCCTTACAGACACACAGGAGAACTGGGGCACGGGATCAGGCCAGGCGGACGACGGCACGGGACATCCCCAGCACCTTCTGCCCCGCGCTCATGGCCGTCAGATCCACCCGGACCCGGCTGTCGTCCAGCTTGGCCGCGACCTTGGCGCTGACCTCGACCAGCGCGCCCGTGTCGTCGTTGGGCACCACGACGGGCTTGGTGAAGCGGACGCCGTACTCGACGACGGCCCCCGGGTCGCCGACCCAGTCGGTCACCACCCGGATCGCCTCGGCCATGGTGAACATGCCGTGCGCGATGACATCCGGCAGGCCGACCTCCCTGGCGAACTTCTCGTTCCAGTGGATCGGGTTGAAGTCCCCCGAGGCACCCGCGTACCGCACCAACGTCGCCCGTGTGACGGGGAAACTCTGCGCGGGCAGTTCCGTACCGACCTCGACCTCGTCGTAACCGATCTTCGCCGTCACCGGCCTCACGCCTCCTCGGCGGCGCGTGCCACCAGCTTCGTCCACGCGGTCACGACATGCTCGCCGGCCTCGTCGTGCACCTCGCCGCGTACGTCGATGATGTCGTTCCCCGCGAGCGACTTGATGGTCTCGATGGTGGAGGTGACGGTCAGCCGGTCCCCCGCCCGTACGGGACGGGAGTAGGCGAACTTCTGGTCGCCGTGCACCACTCTGCTGTAGTCCAGACCGAGCTGCGGATCGGCGATGACATCACCCGCCGCCTTGAATGTGATCGCGAACACAAACGTCGGTGGGGCGATCAGGTCGCTGTAGCCGAGCGCCTTGGCAGCCTCGGGATCGGTGTACACCGGATTGGGGTCGCGCACCGCCTCGGCGAACTCGCGGATCTTCTCCCGGCCGACCTCGTACGGCTCGGTGGGCGGATAGCTCCGCCCCACGAAGGACTGATCGAGCGCCATGGACTCGCTCCCTCCTGATGGATGTGACCACTACATAACGGCACGGGGCCGTTACAGACGAACAGGGGCGCCACAAACGACACGAGGCCGTCCCCCAGTGGGGACGGCCTCGCATACGAGCCTGATTCAGCGCGTTTCGCGGTGCGCGGTGTGCGAGTTGCAGCGCGGGCAATGCTTCTTCATCTCAAGACGGTCCGGGTTGTTACGCCGATTCTTCTTGGTGATGTAGTTCCGCTCCTTGCACTCCACGCAGGCCAGCGTGATCTTCGGGCGGACGTCGGTGGCAGCCACGTGAGTGCTCCTTGGACGGACAACGGATGAACAGATGAACGCATAAAAGAGTAGCCGATCGAAGGACCGACCCCGCAATCGGCTACTGTGTGTAGCGGTGACCGGACTTGAACCGGTGACACAGCGATTATGAGCCGCTTGCTCTACCGACTGAGCTACACCGCTTCGATGTTGGATCTCCTCGCCCGAGGGCGAGGATCACCGAACATCTGAGCCCCAATACGGAATCGAACCGTAGACCTTCTCCTTACCATGGAGACGCTCTACCGACTGAGCTATTGGGGCGAGCGATGAAGACATTACACGGTTGGTCGCCGTTCGCCCAAATCCGTTTCCCCGTCACTTTCCCGGCTCTTGGCCGGCCGTGTCCAAGCCGCGTCCAGGCCGCGTCCAGGCTTGTTCCCGCGCACTCCCCCGCCCCGCCTTGCCACCCAGCGCGAGCCCCTGAGCCCAGCAGTCCCGAGGGGACACCTCAGCCGTCCCGAGCGTCCCGGGGCACCTCACAGGCCACAGGCGGGCCCGGGGGTGGGCTCGCCGGTACGACTATTGCGCTCCTCCTCGAAGCACGGCTGAGCCGCCCCTAGGCTCGACCCAGGCCGCGTGATCTTGCACGCCCGAGCCCACCGGAAAGTCCCCGCCGCCCCCACCGCCCCACGCCCACCGCCCCACCACCCGCACCACCCCCACCAGGAAAGCCGGCACCAGGAGCGCGATGCCCGACAGCCACCCGCGGCCGTCCGACGGCGGCACGGCCGACTCCAGCGCGCTCGTGCTGACCGGCGCCCGCCTCACCGACGGCCGTACCGTCGACGTACGGCTCAGCGCGGGCCGGATCGAGGCCGTGGGCACGGCCGGCAGCCTCACCGCGCACGGCTCCCGGTTGGATCTCGCCGGCTATCTGCTGCTCCCCGCCCCGGCCGAACCGCATGCCCACTGCGACACCGCACTCACCGCGCTCACCTGCGACGGGCCGGTCTCGTACGCCCCCGAGGACGTACAGCGCCGGGCCACCGAGGCCACCCTGCTCCAGCTCGGACACGGCGCGACCGCGCTGCGTTCCCACGTACGGATCGGGGACGCGCAGGAACTGGGCAGGATGGAGGCGGTGCTCCAGGCGCGGCGTTCGCTGCGCGGCCTCGGCGATCTGACGGCTGTCGCCGTACCGCGGCTGCTGACGGGGCGCGCGGGCGCCGACGGGCTCGCGATGCTGCGCGACGCGGTCAAGATGGGCGCCGGGGTGGTGGGCGGCTGTCCCGATCTCGATCCGGATCCCGCCGGGTACGCGGAAGCGGTGCTGGCGATCGCCGCCGAGCACGGCTGCCCGGTCGATCTGCATACGGACGGTGACGACCCGGCCCGGCTCGCCCGGCTGGCGGCGATGGCGGGCGGGATGCGGCCGGGTGTGACGATCGGACCGTGCGCGGGGCTGTCCCGGCTGCCGGCCGATGTCGCGGCACGGTCGGCGGCCCGGCTGGCGGCGGCCGGTGTGACGGTGATCTGTCTGCCGCAGGGTGGCTGCGGAGGCGTCGAACGGGGCGGGCCCGGACAGCGGGGCGTCGCTCCCGTACCGCTGCTGCGGGCGGCCGGTGTCCGGGTCGCGGCGGGCAGCGGGGCACTGCGCGACGTGTCGAATCCGGTCGGCCGCGGGGATCCGCTGGAGGCCGCCTACTTGCTGGCCTCGCAGACCGGGATGCGGGCGGCGGACGCGTACGACACGGTGAGCACGGCGGCGCGGGCGGCGATGGGCCTGCCGGAGGTACAGGTGGAGGCGGGCTTCCCCGCGGAGCTGCTGGCGGTGCGCGGGGAGCGGATCGCGGACATGCTGTCGCTGGCGTACAGCAGGATCGTGATCCACCGGGGGCGGGTGGTGGCCCGTACGAGCGCGGTACGGGAGTACTGCGACACGGCGGCGACGGTCGCGCTGGAACTCCCGCGCCAGGGCCGGTCCGACCTCCCGCACAGCGGCCCGTGAGCCGTACGGCGCAGTCGCGCGAGGCGGCAACGGCCCTGTCCGGCGTACGGTCGTGACCATGCGAATGGTGATCGCCGGAGGACATGGTCAGATCGCGCTACGGCTGGAGCGGCTGCTCGCCGAGCGCGGAAACGAGGTCGTGGGGATCATCCGCGACCCCAAGCAGGCGGAGGATCTGCGGAAGGCGGGCGCCGAACCGGTCGTGCTGGACCTGGAGTCGGCCTCGGTGGAGGAGGTGTCCGAGGCGCTGAAGGGCGCGGACGCCGTGGTGTTCGCGGCGGGCGCCGGCGCCGGCAGCGGCACGGCGCGCAAGGAGACGGTGGACCGCGGCGCAGCGGTCCTGCTCGCCGACGCGGCGGAGCGGGCCGGTGTACGGCGCTATCTCCTGGTCTCCTCGACCGGCGCGAACCCGGATCACCGCGGGGACGACGTCTTCGACGTGTATCTGCGGGCGAAGGGCGCGGCCGAGGAGGACGTACGGTCCAGGTCGGCTCTCGACTGGACGATCCTGCGCCCGGGAATGCTGACGAACGACCCGGGCACCGGGCTCGTGTCGCTGGCGAGGTCGGTGGGGCGCGGTCCGGTGCCGCGCGACGATGTGGCGGCGGTGCTCGCGGAGCTGCTGGAGAGTCCGGACACGACGGGTCTGACCCTGGAACTGATCAGCGGCACGGTACCGGTGGCGGAGGCCACGAGGGCGGCGGCGAGCGCCCGATGAGCCGCCACTGAACCACGGCCCCGCTCCCCGACGCCCGCTCATATCGGCTCCCCGGCACGGCACTTGGCCGGGGAGCCCGTGCGGGGCCTCGGTGCCCGTGCGGGGTCCTCGTACGAGTGCGGGGCCGGGGCTCGTGCGGGTGCGTGGGCTCGCGCGGGTGCGTGGGCTCGCGCGGGTGCGTGGACGGGCTCGTAAGCGAATGGCCCCCGATCCGCGTCTCCGCAGATCAGGGGCCATCTCTTTTATCGCGTGGCGGCGCCAGGATTCGAACCTGGGTAGGCTAAGCCGACGGATTTACAGTCCGCTCCCATTGGCCACTCGGGCACACCGCCATGGGATGTCGCTGCCGTTCGGATGGGCCGCTGTGAGGCGGTGCTCCGTGGCAACGACGTAAACGATACCCGATGCCCAGGGGTGCTCCGCCACCGGATTGATCAGCGCTTCGGGCGGGTGCGGGTGACTAGGCTTTACGGGAGCGACCGGCGGTGTCCGGCCGCGCTGCGAGCATGCGACGAGCACCCGATGTGCTGCCCGGTCAGCTCCCGGGCAGCACCGATACAAGGAGCCACAGGACATGGCCGACTCCAGTTTCGACATCGTCTCGAAGGTCGAGCGGCAGGAGGTCGACAACGCCCTCAACCAGGCCGCGAAGGAAATCTCTCAGCGTTACGACTTCAAGAACGTCGGAGCCTCCATCGGCTGGTCCGGCGAGAAGATCCTGATGGAGGCGAACTCCGAGGAGCGGGTCAAGGCGATCCTCGACGTCTTCCAGTCCAAGCTGATCAAGCGCGGGATCTCGCTGAAGTCGCTGGACGCCGGCGAGCCGCAGTTGTCCGGCAAGGAGTACAAGATCTTCGCCACGATCGAGGAGGGCATCTCCCAGGACAACGCCAAGAAGGTCGCGAAGATCATCCGCGACCAGGGTCCCAAGGGGATCAAGGCACAGGTGCAGGGCGATGAACTGCGGGTCAGCTCGAAGAGCCGCGACGACCTCCAGACCGTGATCGCGCTGCTGAAGGGCCAGGACTTCGACTTCGCCCTCCAGTTCGTGAACTACCGGTAATCACCTCCGCTCCGACCCGCACGGACGCGCGCCCGAAACGGCGGGGGCTCTTCGGGCGTGATGTCTGATTTCCGCCAGCTTCCGGGGCTTCGGAGGCGCAGACTCGTCACTGGGAGACAGCGGACCGCGCTGCGGGAGAGGAACGAGTGATGACCGTGACCGTGTACGCGACGATGGACAGCCCGCTGGGTGAACTGCTTCTGGCCGGGGAGGAGTCCGCCACCGCGAAGGGTGGCGTCGCGCTCGCCTCGCTCTCCCTGCCGGAGCAGAAGGGCGCGGCTGTAGTCCGGGACGGATGGGTGCGGGCGCCCGAGGCGTTCGACGAGATCACCGGGCAGCTCGGGGTGTATTTCGAGGGCGGGCTGACACAGTTCGACCTGGAGTACGTGGACGGCGGTACGGACTTCCAGCGGCGGGTCTGGCAGGCGCTGGACGCCATTCCGTACGGCGTGACCGTGACCTACGGACAGATCGCCGCGCGGGTCGGCTCCGCCGGGGCCGGGGTGCGCGCGGTAGGGACGGCGATCGGGCGGAATCCACTGCTGGTCGTACGGCCGTGCCACCGGGTGATCGGGGCGGACGGAGCACTCCGCGGCTACGCCGCCGGGCTGGAGCGCAAGGAGCGCCTCCTCGGCCTGGAGGGTGCGCTCGTGTCATGAGCGGAGAGCTCTTCCCCAGGCCGCGGGCGGTCATCGCGCCCGGAGCGGTGCATGTCCCCGACTGGCTGCCGGAGGAACGGCAGCGGGAGCTGGTGGACGCCTGCCGCGACTGGGCGCGAGGGCCGGTACCGATCCGGCACACGGTGCTGCCGAACGGCGGTGTCATGTCCGTGCAGACCGTCTGTGTGGGCTGGCACTGGCAGCCGTACAGATACACCCGTACCGCCGGGGATGTGAACGGCGCCCGGGTCGCGGTGTTCCCGGACTGGCTGCTGCGGCTGGGGCGCGCGGCGCTCACCGAGGCGTACGGCGATCCGGCGGCCGGCGCGGCGTACACCCCGGACACCGCGCTGATCAACTTCTACGACGGTGACGCCAAGATGGGGATGCACCAGGACAAGGACGAGGAGTCCGACGCCCCGGTGGTGTCCCTGAGCATCGGCGACCGCTGCGTCTTCCGCTTCGGCGGTACGGAGAACCGGGGGCGGCCGTACACGGATGTGGAGCTCTCCTCCGGCGACCTCTTCGTCTTCGGAGGACCGGCCCGTTTCGCCTACCACGGCGTGCCCAAGGTGTATCCGGGAACAGCCGACCCCGCGACGGGGATGCCCCGCGGACGGCTGAACATCACCCTGCGGGAGACGGGCCTCGGCTGAGGTGGGGTCGCCGTCGAGGCGGTCCGGCTCCGCGCTGTCCGGCTCCGCGCTGTCCGGTCGGCTCAGCGGGACCGTGAGTGGCCGAAGATGATCCGGTATATGACGAGCAGCACGAGCGCCCCGCCGATGGCGGCGGCCCAGGTGGCTCCGTCGTAGAAGTCCGCGTTGATGGGGTGGTCGAGCCAGCGGGCCGAGATCCAGCCGCCGATGAACGCCCCCGCGATACCGATGACGGTCGTACCGATCAGCCCACCGGGGTCCCGGCCGGGAAGCAGTATCTTGGCGACGGCTCCGGCGAGCAGTCCGAGAATGATCCAGCCGATGATACTCATGCCCTGAACCTGCCTTTCGTCCGTGTCGCCAGGAAAGACGTCATGGACAGGGCTCGCGGTTGCGGGACCGGTTCCCGGGTCGGCATCGGCGTCGGCGTCGGCGTCGGCTCAGCGTGCGGCGAACGGCTGGTCGGTGCGCACGATTTCCTTGCCGAGCGGCATCAGCGAGATCGGGATCAGCTTGAAGTTGGCGAAGCCCAGCGGGATTCCGATGATGGTCACACAGAGCGCGATGCCGGTGAAGATATGACCGAGGGCGAGCCACCAGCCCGCGAGGACCAGCCACAGGACATTGCCGACGAACGACGGCGCACCCGCGCCGGGGCGGTCGACCGCCATATAGCCGAAGGGCCACAGCGCGTAGAACCCGATGCGGAAAGCGGCGAAGCCGAACGGGATTCCGATGATCGTGATGCACAGCAGCGCTCCGGCCAGCAGATAGCCGAGGCACATCCAGAAGCCGCACAGGACGAGCCAAATGACATTGAGGATTGTCTTCATGGTCGGCGACCTGCCATCTGTTCCAGTCGGGCGATGCGTTCCGCCATCGGCGGATGCGTCGAGAACAACTTCGCGAATCCCTGTCCCGGCCGGAAGGGATTCGCGATCATCATGTGGCTGGCGGTCTCGATACGCGGCTCGGGCGGCAGCGGGAGCTGTCTCGTCCCCTCCTCCAGCTTCCGCAGCGCGCTCGCCAGGGCGAGCGGGTCACCGGTGATCTGCGCGCCCGAGGCATCCGCCTCGTACTCACGCGACCGGCTCACCGCGAGCTGAATGACCGTGGCCGCCAGTGGACCCAGGATCATGATCAGCAGAAACCCGAAGACACCGGGGCCGTCATCGTCGTCGGAACGGCCCACGGGGATGAGCCACGCGAAGTTCACCAGGAACATCACGACCGAGGCGAGGGCGCCGGCGACCGAGGAGATCAGGATGTCCCGGTTGTAGACATGACTCAGTTCATGGCCGAGGACGCCGCGCAGCTCCCTCTCGTCGAGGATCTGGAGGATGCCTTCCGTGCAGCAGACGGCGGCATTGCGTGGATTGCGGCCGGTGGCGAAGGCGTTGGGCGCCTGGGTCGGTGAGATGTACAGCCGCGGCATGGGCTGGCGGGCGGCAGTCGACAGCTCGCGAACGATGCGGTAGAGCTGCGGCGCCTCGAATTCGCTGACCGGGCGGGCACGCATGGCGCGCAGCGATAGCTTGTCGCTGTTCCAGTAGGCGTACGCGTTGGTGCCGATGGCCACGACAAGCGCGACGATCAGGCCCGTACGGCCGAAGATACTGCCGATCCCGATGATGAGTGCGGACAGTCCCCCGAGGAGTACGGCGGTCCTCAACCCGTTGTGCCGGCGGTGCACGGTACGCCCTCCAGGTGGTGCGGCGGGGGAACCCTTCGCTGGTGCTTCTCCACTCTCCAGTGGACCCTTCCGTACTGGTCAACGCCAGGCGAGCGGTACGGGTTCCCTGGCGCGCCCGGCCGTGGGCGTACGCCGTACGGGTGGGGGCGTCCGCGGGAGCACTCGAAGGGGAGCGCGGTGATGCGGGACGGGGTTCGTGGTCCCGGCGGGCCCGGAGTGGGGTCTTGAGCGGTCTCGGGGCAGGGCTCGGCGCGGGACTTGGAGCGGGGCTTGGCGCGGGGCTCGGCGAAGGGCTTGGCGCGGGGCTCGGCGAAGGGCTTGGCGCGGGGCTCGGCGAAGGGCTTGGCGCGGGCTCAGAAGAGGCTGGTGCCCGCGAAGCGCAGCACGAGTTGCGGCGCTCCGGAGAGGGCGAGCCCGGCCACGGCGGTCAATGCGATGGCCGTGGTGAGGGCCGCGGGGGCCCTGCGTATGACCGGTTCCCCCGGACCCGAGGGCTCGCCGACCGCGCCGGGTCCCATGGGTCCGCCGGCCGCCGCGTCCTCGCCCGGCTCCGCGGCTGCCTCACCGGCTCCCTCCGGGGCGCGGAAGAGGACCGTCGTCCACTGGAGGTAGTAGTACAGCGCGATGACCACATTGACGGCCATGACCACAGCCAGCCAGCCGAGCCCCGCGTCGACGGCCGCCGAGAAGACGGTGACCTTGGCGAACAGGCCGATGACACCCGGGGGCAGTCCGGCCAGGCAGAGCAGGAAGAAGCCCATCGCGAGGGCGACGAGCGGCCGCCGGGCGGCGAGCCCCTGGTAGTCGGAGACGCGGTTCAGGGGCTCCGTACGAGCCACCAGGACCACCACGGCGAAGGCGCCCAGGTTCACGACGGCGTACATCAGGGCGTACGCGACGGTGGAGCCGATCGGCACAAGAGAGCCGTTCGGCCGGCCGTCCGTGTAGCCCGCGGCCGCGATCGGCACCAGCAGATAGCCGGCCTGGCCGACGGAGGACCAGGCGAGCAGCCGTACCGCGCTCCGCGCGCGCGTGGCGGACTGCCGCAGCGCCGCGACATTGCCGACGGTCATGGTGAGAGCGGCCAGCACGGCGAGGACGGGGGCCCAGACGTCCGCGTACGAGGGGAAGCCGATGACGGCGACCAGGATGAGCCCCGAGAAACCGACCGCCTTGCTGACGACGGAGAGATACGCGGCGATGGGCAGGGGCGCGCCCACATAGGTGTCCGGGACCCAGAAGTGGAAGGGGGCCGCGGCCGTCTTGAACGCGAACCCCACGAGGGTCAGGGCGACGCCCGCCTGCGCCAGGGTGTCGAGCGGGCCGGGGACGCCCGCCTCCAGCCGCGCGGCGATCCGGGTGAGATGGAGCGTGCCGGTCGTGGCGTACACGAAGCTGACACCCAGCAGCATCACGGCCGTCGCGGTGACGGAGGAGAGGAAGAACTTGAGCGCGGCCTCGGAGGAGAGACGGTCGCCCCGCCTCAGCCCGACCAGCGCGAAGGCGGGAAGGGAGGCCACCTCCAGCGCGACGACCAGGGTGGCGAGATCGCGTGCGGCAGGCAGCAGGGCCGCGCCTGCCGCGGAGGCGAGCAGCAGGAACCAGTACTCCCCTACGGGCAGTTTCCGCGTCTCGCCGCCCATCGTCAGCAGCGCGGTGAGCAGCGCCCCGCCGAGCACCAGAAGCTGGATGACGAGCGCGAAGTGGTCGGCGGTGTAGCTGCACACCGCCGCGTCGGTGGGGAGGCAGAACGTCGAGCGGTCGCCCTCGCGCAACGGCAGGAGCGTGACCAGCGCGGCGGCGAGACCGGCGACCGTGAGCGCGCCGAGGAGCGGCTTGCGGTGCTCCGGTACGAAGAGGTCGGCGACCAGGACGACCAGGGCGACCACGGCCGTGACGGTCGGGGGCGCGATCGCGAGCCAGTCGACGGACTGGACGAGGCTGACGGCGCCGGCGGCGCTCTCGGCGGCCACGGTCACGACTTGCCTCCTGCGAGGAGCTGCTGCACGGCGGGGTCGGTCAGACCGAGGAGGACCGCGGGCCAGAGTCCGGCGAGCACGGTCAGGGCGACGAGCGGGGTCCAGGTGGCGAATTCGTAGGTCTGGACATCGGCGAGGTGCGACGTCTCCTGCGGCTTCACACCCATGCAGACCCGTCGTACGACGATCAGCAGATACGCGGCGGTGAGGAGGGTACCGAGGCCGGCGATCACCATGAAGGTGAGGAAGGCCGGGCGGCTCAGTCCGTCCGCGGGGTCGAAGGCACCGAACATCGCGAGCATCTCGCCCCAGAATCCGGCCAGTCCCGGCAGACCGAGGGAGGCGACGACCGCGAAGGCGAGCAGACCGCCGAGGCGGGGTGCGCGGCCGTAGAGCGCGGCGCCGGTCGCCCCGGCGAGGGTGTCGAGGTCGGCGGTGCCGTACCGGTCCTTGACGGCTCCGACCAGGAAGAACAGCAGGCCGGTGATCAGGCCGTGGGCGATGTTGGCGAAGAGCGCGCCGTTGACGCCGGTGGGTGTCATGGTCGCGATACCGAGCAGGACGAAGCCCATGTGGCCGACGGAGGAGTAGGCGATCAGCCGTTTGAGGTCGCCGCCCGCGCCCTGCTTGGCGAGGGCGAGACAGGCCAGGGACCCGTAAATGATGCCGACGACGGCGAACGCCGCGAGATAGGGCGCGAAGGTCCGCATCCCGTCCGGCGCGATGGGCAGGACGATACGGACGAAACCGTACGTACCCATCTTGAGCAGCACTCCGGCGAGCAGGACGGAACCGACGGTCGGGGCGGCGGTGTGGGCATCCGGGAGCCAGCTGTGCAGCGGCCACATCGGGGTCTTCACGGCCAGGCCGAGACCGATCGTGAGAACGGCGATGACCTGCACGGATGTACTGAGTCCACGGCCGTTGTCAGTGGCGAGTGCCACCATGTCGAATGTGCCTGCGCGGAGCCCGATGAGCAGCAGGCCGAGCAGCATGACCACGGAACCGAGCAGCGTGTAGAGGATGAACTTCCAGGCGGCGGCCTGCCTGCCGCCGGCGACTCCTTCCGATCCACCCCAGCGGGCGATCAGGAAGTACATCGGGATCAGCACCGTCTCGAAGGCCAGGAAGAAGAGGATCAGATCGAGGACGGCGAAGGTGGCGAGGGTGCCGGACTCGAGGAGGAGCAGGAGGGCGACGAACGCCTTGGGCGAGGCGCCCTTCGGCTGCTTGAAGTAGCTGTAGAGCGCGCAGAGGAAGGTCAGCAGCGCCGTCAGGACCAGAAGGGGGAGTGAGATGCCGTCGATGCCGAGATGGATCCGGATGTCCAGGGCCGCGATCCAGCTGATGTCCGTCGTGGCCTGGATCCTCGACGGGTGGTCGTGGTCGAAGCCGAGTGCGAGGACGATCGCGGCGACGAGGATCGCGCCGGTCACGGTCACACCGTGGCGCAGCACGGCCTGGTCGGGGCTCTTGCCGCGCAGCCCCGGCGGAGCGGGCAGGAGCGCCGCCACGGCGCCGATGAGCGGCCCGACGACGATCAACGCGAGAAGGAACTGCATCACGGACTCACTGATATCGATCACGGCTCACGCTCCGGCGGCGACGAGTACGGCGGCGATCGCCAGGACGACGGAGCCGGCCAGCAGAGCGCTCATATAGGTCTGCACATTGCCGGTCTGCGCGCGGCGCACCGCGGCCCCGAGCCAGCGGGTGCCGGTGCCCGCTCCGCGTACGTAGGTGTCCACGACCTCGCGGTCGAGGAAGCGGACCAACTGGGCGGCGGCCAGCACGGGGCGTACGAACAGCCGGTGGTACAGGGCGTCGAGATGGAAGCCGACCGCCGCGTGGCGGTGCAGCGGTCCCAGCAGCAGTCGGCCGGGGTCCGCCGGGTCGGGGGCCGAGGCGATGGAGCCGTAGACACGGGTGTGGATCTCCATGGCCTCCACCTCCGCGAGGGCGGGCTCGGCGTCGGGGTGGGCGAGGACGGCACCGATCGGGGTGCGGGCGGCCAGCGCCGTGGTGTGCCGCCAGCACGCGTAGGTGACCAGACCGCCGACGAGCACGACTCCCGTGCCGAGGACGGAGGTGGTGAGGTTCGGGGCGAGGGTGTGTCCGTCGAACCAGTCGGGGAGATAGCCGACGGCCAGGCCGAGTCCGATGGAGGGGATGGCCAGCACCCAGAGGACGGCGTTCATGGCGACCGGCTGCTTCCCGTGGTCGGGGGCTTCGGCGCCGCGGCCGCGGAAGGCCAGCAGCCAGAGCCGGGTGGCATAGGCGGCGGTGAGGAGGGCGGTGAGCAGCCCGGCGATCAGTACCGTCCAGCCCGCGGCGCCGGAGGTGTCGGCTGCCTCGCCGAAGGCGGCGTGCTCGGCGGCCACGAGGACGGACTCCTTGGAGAAGAAGCCCGCGAAGGGAGGGATCGCGGCGAGGGCGAGCAGTGCGACCGCCATCGTCCAGTAGGCGTCGGGGATGCGCTTGGGCAGGCCGCTCATACGGGACATGGCGGCCAGTGAGTTGGTGCCGGCGGCGTGGATGATCACGCCCGCGCCGAGGAAGAGGAGGGCCTTGAAGACACCGTGCGCGAGAAGGTGGAAGACGGCCGCGCCGCGGTCGCCCACGGCCAGGGCACCGGTCATATAGCCGAGTTGGCCGATGGTCGAGTAGGCGAGGACCCGCTTGATGTCGTCCTGGGCGAGGGCGGCGAGCGCCGAACCGACCATGGTGATCGCGGCCATCGCGGCCAGCACCACCAGGGCGGCCGTCGAGGCGGCGAAGACGGGGAGGAGCCGGGCCACGAAGTAGATACCGGCGGCGACCATCGTCGCGGCGTGGATCAGCGCGGAGACGGGCGTGGGGCCCGCCATCGCGTCCGGCAGCCAGGTGTGCAGCGGGAACTGGGCGGACTTGCCCGCCACCCCCGCGAGCAGCAGCAGCGCGACCAGGGTGGGGTGGTCCAGGCCACCGCTCGCGACGGTCTCCAGGATGCCGCCGATCCGGAACGTACCGGCGTCGGTGGCGAGCGCGAACAGCCCGAAGAGGAAGGGGACATCGCCGAGTTTGGTGACCAGGAACGCCTTGAGGGAGGCGGCACGCGCCTCGGGGGTCTCCCAGTAGTGGCCGACGAGGAAGTACGAGCAGATGCCCATGATCTCCCAGCCGACCAGGAGCACCATCAGATCGCCGGAGTAGACGACGAGCAGCATCGCGGAGGTGAAGAGCGAGACCAGAGCCGCGTACGAGGGGTAGCGCGCGTCGCCGCGCAGATACCCGGTCGAGTAGATCTGCACGCAGGACGCGACGAGGCCGACGAGGACGGCGACCAGCGCGGCGAAGCCGTCGATGGAGAGGGCGAGGTCGATGGGGACCGAGCCGGTGGGGGTGAGCCGGGTCGCGGCTTCCAGCGGCGCCGTACCGCCGCCGGAGCCACCGCCCTGGCGTACGGCCACGACGACGGCGAGAGCGGCGGCCGTCAGGGTCGGCAGAACGGCCAGCGGGCGTACGAACCCGGGCGAGGTGCGGCCGAGGAGCAGTCCCGCGACGGCACCGAGGAAGGGCAGAAGGGGGACGAGGACGGCGAGGGTCGTGGTGGTCACGCGGTGGCCTCGGCCTTCTGCGCCGGTGCGTCGGATTCTTGCCGCTCGGCGGTGTCACGGAGCTTGTCGATGTCCGAGGTGCCGCGGTTGCGGTAGACCATCAGGACGATCGCCAGACCGATGCCGATCTCCGCGGCGGCGATGGCGATGACGAAGAGGGTGAGCGCCTGGCCGGTGTGGAGCGTGTCGCGGAGCCAGACGTCGAAGGCGACGAGATTGAGGTTGACGGCGTTCAGCATCAGCTCGACGGACATCAGGACGAGGATCGCGTTGCGGCGCGCGAGCACCCCGTACACCCCGGTGCAGAAGAGGAGGGCCGCGAGCACGGCGGGATAGACGAGATGCATCAGCGCTGCTCCTTGCCGCTGCCGGTACCGCCCAGGGGCGCTGAGCCGTTCGCCGCCGTGCCGTGCTTGCGGGACAGGACGATCGCGCCGACGAGGGCGGCCAGCAGAAGCACGGAGAGGGCTTCGAAGGGCAGCACCCAGTTCCGGAACAGGAACCGTCCGGACACCTCGGTGGAGCCCTGGGCCGGCCCCCCCAGATCGACCCAGGTGGTGCGGAAGGCGTCGACGACCACCCAGACCAGGGCAGCGGCGGCGGCGACCGCCACGGCCAGCGCGACCGGGCGGTTGCCCGAATCGGCCTCCGGGGAGCGGCCGATGGGCGCCTTGGTGAGCATCAGTCCGAAGAGGAGGAGGACCACGACGGAACCGACATAGATGAGGACCTGCACCCAGGCGATGAACTCCGCCGTCAGGAGCAGATACTCGACGGCCAGGCCGCCGAGTGTCACGACCAGCCAGAGGGCCGCGTGCACCAGTTGTCTGGTCGTGACGGTGACAAGGGCCGCGCCGAAGGTGACCAGACCGACCAGGAGGAAGGTGATCTCGACGCCGGTCGGCGAGAGGAAACCGTGTCCGGCCGCCGCGGTGCCGGCCGCCACCGTGCTGGTTGCCGCCGTCGCTGCGAGGCTCACTCGCCGGCCTCCTGTCCCGGTGCCGGGCCCGGTCCCTGGTCCCGCCGGTCCGGTCCCTGGTCCCCCTGGTCCGGTCCAGGCTCCCGGGTTCGGTCCTGTTCCCCCTGCTCACGTTCCTGGCGCTGTGCGGCCGCGAGCTTCTCGGCCGTCTTGCGGGCCGTGGAGAGTTCCTTCGGCTCCTCCGCGCCGGGATCGAGTGCGGGCGGCGCCGGCACCGTCCACATCCATTCGCGGAGCCTGTCCCGCTCATGGGTGAGTTCACGGATGTCCGTCTCCGCGTACTCGAACTCCGGCGACCAGAACAGCGCGTCGAAAGGGCAGACCTCGATGCAGATACCGCAGTACATGCAGAGCGCGAAGTCGATGGCGAACCGGTCGAGGACGTTCCGGCTGCGCTCGCGGCCTCCGGGGGCCGTGGCCGGGACGGTTTCCTTGTGGGAGTCGATATAGATGCACCAGTCGGGGCACTCACGGGCGCAGAGCATGCAGACCGTGCAGTTCTCGTCGAACAGCGCGATCACTCCCCGGCTGCGGGGCGGGAGTTCGGGCTGGGTCTCCGGATACTGCGCGGTGACGGTCTTCCTCGTCATGGTCCGCAGAGTGACGGCCAGGCCCTTGGCCAGGCCGGAGCCGGGAATCGGGGGCATCAGTTGATCGCCACCTTCACGATGCCGGTGAGCGCGATCTGCGCGAGAGCGAGCGGGATGAGTACGGTCCAGGCCAGCTTCTGGAGCTGGTCCTCACGCAGCCGCGGATAGCTCACCCGCAGCCATATGACGACAAAGGCGAGCACGGCCACCTTGAGAAGCGTCCACACCCAGCCGAGGCCGTCGGCGCCGAACGGACCGTGCCAGCCGCCGAGGAAGAGGACGGTGGTCAGGGCACAGAGGACGACGATGCCCACGTACTCGGCGAGGAGGAACAGCGCGAAGCGCAGACCCGTGTACTCGGTGTAGGCGCCGAAGATGATCTCGGAGTCGGCGACCGGCATGTCGAAGGGAGGGCGCTGGAGTTCGGCGAGCCCCGCGACGAAGAAGACCAGGGCGCCGACGATCTGCCAGGGCAGCCACCACCACTCGAAGGCGTGGAGGATGCCGGGGATCGAGACGGTGCCCGCCGCCATCGCGACCGAGGCGGCGGCGAGCAGCATCGGCAGTTCGTACGCGAGGAGTTGGGCGGCGGTCCGCACCCCGCCGAGCAGGGAGAACTTGTTGGCGGAGGCCCAGCCCGCCATGAGTGAGCCGAGCACTCCGACGCCCAGCACGGCGAGCACGAAGAAGATGCCCGCGTCGACGGCCTGGCCGACCGCGCCCTCGCCGGGGCCGACCGGGATCGCCACCAGGACCAGGAGATACGGGAGAAGGGCGACGGCGGGGGCGAGCTGGAAGACACGGCGGTCGGCGTCGGCCGGGACCACATCCTCCTTCTGCGCGAACTTGACGCCGTCGGCGACGAGTTGGGCCCAGCCGTGGAAGCCACCCGCGTGCATGGGGCCGAGCCGGCCCTGCATATGGGCCATCACCTTGTGTTCGGCCTGCCCGACGACAAGAGGGAGGACCAGGAAGCCGGCGAAGACGATGATCAGCCGGAGGGCGACGTCGAGTACGTCGTTCACGCGTCTCCTCCGGGGCCGTCGCTCGCCGGGCCGTCACTCGCCGGGCCGTCACTCGCCGGACGGTCACTTGGGGGGCCGTCGCTCGCCGGGCCGTCGGCTTCCGGGCCACTGCTCCGGCTGCCGTTGTCCTGGGAGCCGTCGCGCTCCGGGCGCTCCCCACGCTCGGGGCTCCCGGCCGGGTTCCCGTTCTCGGGAGCCGTTCCGTCGCCACCGTCGAAGGCCGGGCGGGGCTTGTGCCAGGGCGCGTCCGGCGCGGACGGGGGCGGGGCCGTCTCCGTACCGCCCGTCGGCTCGTTTCCAGCACCCTCGGGGCGCGCCGGGCGGCTCGCCGAGCCCTCCGAGGCGCTCCGCGTACGGCGGACCGGACGGTCGCCGGCGGCGCGGGCCCCGCGCGCGGGACGGGCCGGGGCGGGCGGGAGCTGCCCCTTGAGCGGCCCCCACTCATTCGGGTCGGGCACGCCGGGCGGAAGCATCTGGCGGCGCTTGGGGCCCCCGTGGTCGGACTCCCCCGGCTCCTTCGCGCCCGGCCAGGCCTTGGCGACCCGGGCCGCGAGGACGAAGTCCTTGCGCAGCGGGTGGCCTTCGAAGGTCTCGGGGAGAAGAAGGGGGACAAGGTTCGGATGATCGGTGAAGGCGACGCCGAACATCTCGTGTGTCTCCCGCTCGTGCCAGCCCGCGCCCGCGTAGACGCCGATGGCCGTGGGCAGGACGGCCGCCTCGTGCGGCACGGTCGTACGGATCAGCAGCCGGCGGACCGTACCGTCGCCCAGGGCGACCACATGGGCGCAGACGCGGAAACCCGTACCCGGTTCGTCGACGGCGCTCAGCCAGTCGAAGTAGGTGCAGCCCAGCCGGTCGCGGGCGGTTTCGAGCGCGGCGATCCAGGAAAGGGCGGGCACGTCGACCGTCAGCAGGTCGTACGCGCGCTCCGCCGTGGCCTCCTCGCCGAAGATCTCCGCGACCGCGTCAGGGAGCCGGTCGTAAGCGAGCGCGCCGTCGCCGTCCCGGCCGGTCGCGTGCCTGTCCCGCTCGTTCATGAGGCGCCCTCCCCCGGTGTCGGCGGCGCGGCGACCAGACCGCTGCGCAGCGCGGCCACCGAGGGCCGGCCGCCCGAGGCGTAGCGCTCGCCGAGCGACTCGCGGGCGATCTTCTCCTGGAGCTTCAGGATGCCCTGGAGCAGCGCCTCGGGACGGGGCGGGCAGCCCGGTACGTAGACATCGACGGGGATGACCTGGTCGACGCCCTTGGTGACGGAGTACGAGTCCCAGTACGGGCCACCGCAGTTGGAGCAGGCGCCGAAGGAGATCACGTACTTGGGCTCGGGCATCTGCTCGTAGAGCCGCTTCACGGCGGGCGCCATCTTGTCCGTGACCGTGCCCGAGACGATCATCAGATCCGCCTGGCGCGGCCCCGGCGCGAACGGGATCACCCCGAGCCGGATGAAGTCGTGCCGTGACATGGAAGCGGCGATGAACTCGATCGCGCAGCAGGCGAGCCCGAAGTTGAAGACCCAGAGGCTGTAGCGGCGGCCCCAGTTGAGGACCACCTTCATGGGCTGGGGGGCCAGCCGGGAGAGCACACCGAGACGGCTCGGCTCCGGCAGCGGCTCCGGTCGCGATCGGCCGACGGACGCGGCGGCCGAGGCGGGGACGGCGGCCGTGGCGGGGACGGCGAGCGGGCCGGAGGCGGCGGGGGTCACGTCCATTCCAGGACGCCCTTCTTCCATGCGTAGAGCAGTCCCACGGCGAGGAAGCCGAGGAAGATGAACATCTCGACCAGTGTCGTGACGCCGTATCCGGGAGCGGCGAAGATCGTCGCCCAGGGGAACAGGAAGATCGAGTCGACCGCGAAGATCACATAGAGGAACGCGTAGACGTAGTAGCGGACCTGCGTGTGCGCCCAGCCCTCGCCCACGGGATCGACACCGCATTCGTAGGTGAGCAGTTTCTCCGGCGTCGGCACCACCGGCCGCAGCAGCCGGCCCGCTCCGAAGGCCACGGCGACGAACAGCACACCGACGACCGCGAGCAGTCCGACCACCGAATAGCTCTGGAAGTAGTCCGACGCGAGAACGGTCGATCGCGACACGTCCGTCCCTCGCTCCCTGACCTCGTAGTAATTTCTTCGACGATCTGTACGGACGGGAGTCTAGGCCCTGTTAAAGACTTGGTAAGCAGCCGCGTCTCGACAGTGGGGTTATCCCTACTTCACCTCACCCAGCTACCCCATGGCGTGGGCCATCGCGTCCGTGCAGGCTTGGCCTCATGACCGTGAGCGACAGCCTCCCCGACGACGGCCCGACCGCCGGCCGGCCCGACCACCGGCCCCATGACCGGCCCGATGACCGGCCACCGCCCGTGCGCTTCGCGTTCGAGCGGCACACCTGGAAGGAGATCGCGTATCTCCTCACGAACCTTCCGTTCGCGCTGGCCGGATTCATCTATGTGGTGTTCACCGTCTCCACGGGCGCGGCGCTGTCGGTGACGGTGATCGGTCTGCCCTGGTTCGTCGGCGGTCTCACGGGTGCGCGGCTGCTCGGCCGGGCGGAGCGCGCGCGGGCACGGGCGCTGCTGGGCATACGGATCGACGAGCCGAGCTCCCTGTACCGGCGGGGGCGCGGACGCGGGTCCGAGCGCGCAGGCCGTTCCGAAGGTCTGCTGAGCTGGGTGTGGGCCGGTCTGAAGGACCCGGTGGCCTGGCGGACCGTGCTGTACGAGTTCATCCGGCTGCCCTGGGGCGTGGTGACGTTCACCGTGGCGCTGGTGGGTCTGTTCGTCCTGTGGCCGGTCCTTCCCCATGTGGCGCGGGGGCTCACCAACGCGGACCGGGCGATGGTGCGGGGGCTGCTGTCGCCCTCCGACGAGCTGGAGCGGCGGATCGCCGAGCTGGAGTCGGACCGGGGTGTGGTCGTGGACACGGCCGCCGCCGATCTGCGCCGGATCGAACGCGATCTCCACGACGGCGCCCAGGCCCGCCTGGTCGCCCTCGCCATGGGGCTCGGTCTCGCCAAGGAGAAGCTGACAGAGGACCCGCAAGCCGCTGCGAGCATGGTCGACGAGGCCCACGGCGAGGTGAAGCTCGCCCTTCAGGAGCTGCGCGATCTGGCACGCGGCATCCACCCCGCCGTCCTCACCGACCGGGGGCTCGACGCCGCCCTGTCCGCGATCGCCTCCCGCTGCACGGTCCCGGTGAAGGTGACCGTCGAGCTGGCCGAGCGGCCCGCGGAGGCGATCGAGGGCATCGCGTATTTCACGGTCTCCGAGCTGCTCCAGAACGTCAGCAAGCACAGCGGGGCGCGCGCCGCGGCCGTCGACGTCCGGCGCACGGAGGACCGGCTGCTGGTCCGGGTCACGGACGACGGGCGCGGTGGCGCGCGGCTGGACGGCGGTACGGGCATGTCCGGGCTGGCCGAGCGGCTCGGCGCGGTCGACGGGCTCTTCGTCCTCGATTCACCGGCCGGCGGTCCGACGGTCGTCACGGCCGAACTGCCCTGGTGGCAGCGCGGAAAAGCCTGAGAAGGCCGGCGCCGGAGCCCGATCCCCCGGGAGGCGCACCCTCCGGGGTGGGGAAAACCCCAGGGTGAAGACGGAGACCGGCCTCATGGTGGCGACCCCCCTCGTCCCAGCAGCATGAGGTACATGGAAGCCCTCAGCCCACTCAGCCGGAGCCGCGGCCTCGACCACAGCCCGCTCGCAGAACGGACACCACCGATGGCCATGGATCACGGATACGGATACGGGTACGAACCGGACCGCGGCCACGGCCACGGTTCACGGCGGCGGACTCATCTCCTCCCGCCCGCCCTGCGCACGCCGATCGAGGCACGCACCTGGCGCGAGTTCGGATACCTGCTGCTCAGCATGCCGATCAGCATCGTGTTCTTCACCTACGCGATCACGACGCTCTCGCTCGGCGGAGGGCTGCTCGTCACCTTCCTCGGCATTCCGGTGCTGGCGGTGGGTCTGGCCGGCTGCCGCGGCTTCGGCATGCTGGAGCGGGCGCGGGCCCGGAAGCTGCTGGCACTGGACGTGGCCGACCCCGCGCCGGTACGGGGGAAGAAGAGCGGGGTGATGTCCTGGGTCGGCGCGGTGCTGAAGAGCGGGGTGTCCTGGCGGCATCTCGTCTACGGCGTTCTGCACTTCCCCTGGGCGATCTTCGCGTTCATCGTCTCCGTGACGTTCTGGGTCACCAGCTTGGCGCTGTTCACCTATCCGCTCTGGCAGTGGGTGTTCCCCGGGCATCTCGACCAGTCGGGCATCTCCCTCTACAGCGACAGCCGGGGCAATGACTTCTTCCTCGACACCCCGTTCGAGGTCGGTGTCACCAGCGCGGTCGGGCTGCTGCTCGTCCTCGCCACTTCCTGGCTGATACGCGGCCTGGCGACCGTGGACCGGCTGATGGTCTCCGGACTGCTCGGGCCGTCCCGGCTGGCCACCCGGGTCTCGGAGCTGGAGTCGGACCGGGGTGTGGTCGTGGACACGGCCGCCGCCGATCTGCGCCGGATCGAACGCGATCTCCACGACGGCGCCCAGGCCCGCCTGGTCGCCCTCGCCATGGATCTGGGGCTGGCGAAGGAGAAGCTCACCGAGGACCCGGAGGCCGCCGCGCGCATGGTGGACGAGGCGCACGGGGAAGTGAAGACGGCGCTTCAGGAGCTGCGCGATCTGGCGCGCGGCATCCACCCCGCCGTGCTCACCGACCGGGGCCTCGACGCCGCCCTGTCCGCGATCGCCTCCCGCTGCACGGTCCCGGTGAACATGAACGTCGATCTGCCCTCCAGGCCGGCCGCCGCGATCGAGGGCATCGCGTATTTCACGGTCTCCGAGCTGCTCCAGAACGTCAGCAAGCACGCGCGGGCCCGGCGGGCCACGGTCGATGTGTGGCAGACGCACGACCGGCTGATGCTCCAGGTCTCGGACGACGGCCGGGGCGGCGCGGACACCTCCGCGGGCAGTGGGCTGGCCGGGCTGGCGGAGCGGCTGGACGCGGTGGACGGGATCCTGGTCATCGACTCCCCGGCGGGCGGTCCGACCGTGGTGACGGCGGAGCTGCCCTGGCGCGGCTGACGGTACCGGCGGGAGCGCCGGCGCCCGCGCTGTGGGAGTACGAGGACATACAGAGCGATGCCTCCCGGGATGACCTCCCCGGGAGGCATTCGCATGGGGCTGTCCGGTTTTCCACAGGCGGGCGCGGACCGATCCGAATACTGCGATGCTGGGACGCGTGCCGGGCCGGCCCGGACGGATATGGACAGTGACGTATTTCGACAGTGGGGGCTGCAAGGTCGTGGAGGACAGGGTGCGGGTGGTCATCGCCGAGGACTCGGTGCTGCTTCGGGAAGGCCTGACCCGGCTGCTGACCGACCGGGGGCATGACGTAGTCGCCGGTGTCGGTGACGGGGAAGCGCTGATCAAGACCGTCGGCGAGCTGGCGGACCAGGACGCCCTGCCGGATGTGGTGGTCGCGGACGTACGGATGCCGCCGACCCACACCGACGAGGGGGTGCGGGCGGCGGTGCGGCTGCGCCGGGAGCATCCGGGGGTCGGGGTGCTGGTGCTCTCGCAGTATGTCGAGGAGCAGTACGCGACGGAGCTGCTGGCCGGCAGCAGCCGGGGCGTGGGCTATCTGCTCAAGGACCGGGTCGCCGAGGTCCGGGAGTTCGTCGACGCCGTCGTACGGGTGGCCAGGGGCGGCACCGCGCTGGACCCGGAGGTGGTGGCGCAGCTTCTGGGCCGGAGCCGGAAGCAGGACGTGCTCGCCGGGCTCACCCCTCGGGAGCGGGAGGTCCTCGGTCTGATGGCCGAGGGACGGACGAACTCGGCGATCGCCAAGCAGCTCGTCGTGAGCGACGGCGCAGTCGAGAAGCACGTCAGCAATATCTTCCAGAAGCTGGGGCTCTCCCCCAGTGACGGAGATCACCGCCGGGTCCTGGCCGTACTCACCTATCTGAGGAACTGACCCGGGGAAGCTCACCGCGCCGCGAGGAGACGACCGGCGCCGTACCCGTGCCGCTGCCGTCCCGTCAGATGTGCGGCGGCACAGAAGCCACCGGCCAGCCCGAGCAGGACTTAATACCAAAGGATGAGAACCGAGCGACGACAACGGACCGATACGGGGGTGGGAAACCGTGACAGACCGGTACACCGATTCATCTCAGACCGAGGTCCATCATACGATCGGTCCAGGGAAGGCGACCCTTACCGACGTAGGGTGGCCTGTGGGACTGCCGGCGGCCGGTCGGTCCCGAGCCGCCGCCTCGAGGGAGGTCCAGTTCAGTGACCAGCCAGGTCAGTAGCCCAGCAGAGCATGCCGATGAGGCCGACGACGCGGGCAGGAGAGTGCCCGCCGTCGGTGAACAGCACGTCTCTCTGTCCGGCTCCGAGGGCCGAGAAGGCACGGGCGTGAAGGAGATCCGCCGTCTGGACCGGGTCATCATCCGCTTCGCGGGCGACTCCGGGGACGGGATGCAGCTCACGGGTGACCGCTTCACCTCGGAGACGGCGTCGTTCGGGAACGACCTGTCGACGCTGCCGAACTTCCCCGCCGAGATCCGGGCGCCCGCCGGGACGCTGCCGGGTGTCTCCTCGTTCCAACTCCACTTCGCCGACCACGACATCCTCACCCCGGGCGACGCGCCGAACGTACTGGTCGCCATGAACCCGGCGGCCCTGAAGGCGAATATCGGCGATGTGCCGCGGGGCGCGGAAATCATCGTGAACACCGACGAGTTCACCAAGCGCCCGATGGCCAAGGTCGGTTATCTGACCTCACCGCTGGAGGACGGCTCACTCGACGGCTACCAGGTCCACCCGGTGCCGCTGACGACGCTGACGATCGAGGCGCTCAAGGAGTTCGGGCTCTCCCGCAAGGAGGCCGAGCGCTCGAAGAACATGTTCGCGCTCGGACTGCTGTCGTGGATGTACAACCGGCCGACCGAGGGCACCGAGCGGTTCCTGCGCTCCAAGTTCGCCAAGAGGCCGCAGATCGCCGAGGCGAACGTGGCCGCGTTCCGCGCGGGGTGGAACTTCGGCGAGACCACCGAGGACTTCGCGGTCAGTTACGAGGTCGCCCCGGCCGACTCCGCGTTCCCGGCCGGTACGTACCGCAACATCTCCGGGAACCTGGCCCTGTCGTACGGGCTGATCGCCGCCTCCCACCAGGCGCAGGTGCCGCTCTATCTGGGCTCGTACCCGATCACCCCCGCCTCGGACATCCTGCACGAGCTGTCCCGGCACAAGAACTTCGGCGTACGGACCTTCCAGGCCGAGGACGAGATCGCCGCCATCGGCGCCGCGCTCGGTGCCTCCTTCGGCGGCTCGCTCGGCGTCACCACCACCTCGGGTCCCGGTGTGGCGCTCAAGTCGGAGACGATCGGTCTCGCGGTCTCGCTGGAGCTGCCGCTGCTGGTCGTCGCCATCCAGCGGGGCGGCCCCTCCACCGGCCTGCCGACCAAGACGGAGCAGGCGGATCTGCTCCAGGCGATGTACGGGCGCAACGGCGAGGCCCCCGTCCCGGTGATCGCGCCGCGGACGCCGGCGGACTGCTTCGACGCCGCGCTCGAAGCGGCCAGGATCGCGCTGACCTACCGCACCCCGGTCTTCCTGCTCTCCGACGGCTATCTGGCCAACGGCTCGGAGCCCTGGCGGATCCCCGAGACCGAGGAACTCCCCGATCTGCGGGTGCGGTTCGCCACCGGACCGAACCACCAACTGGCCGACGGCACCGAGGTGTTCTGGCCGTACAAGCGCGATCCGCAGACCCTGGCCCGCCCCTGGGCGGTGCCCGGCACCCCCGGTCTCGAACACCGTATCGGCGGGATCGAGAAGCAGGACGGCACGGGCAATATCTCGTACGACCCGGCCAACCACGACCTCATGGTGCGCACCCGTCAGGCCAAGATCGACGGTATCCAGGTGCCCGATGTGACCGTCGACGACCCGGACGGCGCCCGTACCCTGGTGCTGGGCTGGGGCTCCACCTACGGCCCGATCACCGCCGCCGTCCGCCGGCTGCGCAGGGGCGGAACGCCCATCGCCCAGGCCCATCTGCGCCATATCAACCCCTTCCCGCGCAACCTCGGGGAGATCCTCGCCCGTTACGACAAGGTCGTGGTGCCGGAGATGAACCTCGGGCAGCTCGCCACCCTGCTGAGGGCGAGATATCTGGTGGACGCGCACTCGTACAACCAGGTCAACGGCATGCCGTTCAAGGCCGAGCAGCTCGCCACGGCTCTCAAGGAGGCCATCCATGTCTGACGCCAACGAGTTGCTGACGCTGGTCCCCAAGGCCGCGGCCAAGCAGTCCATGAAGGACTTCAAGTCGGACCAGGAGGTCCGCTGGTGCCCCGGCTGCGGTGACTACGCGGTACTGGCCGCGGTCCAGGGCTTCATGCCCGAACTGGGCCTGGCCAAGGAGAACATCGTCTTCGTCTCGGGGATCGGCTGCTCCTCCCGCTTCCCGTACTACATGAATACGTACGGGATGCACTCCATCCACGGCCGCGCCCCCGCGATCGCCACCGGTCTGGCCACCTCGCGCCGCGATCTGTCGGTCTGGGTCGTCACGGGCGACGGGGACGCGCTCTCCATCGGCGGCAACCACCTGATCCACGCGCTGCGCAGGAACGTCAATCTCAAGATCCTGCTGTTCAACAACCGGATCTACGGGCTGACCAAGGGCCAGTACTCCCCCACCTCCGAGCTCGGGAAGATCACCAAGTCGACCCCGATGGGCTCGCTCGACGCGCCCTTCAACCCGGTGTCGCTGGCGATCGGCGCGGAGGCGTCGTTCGTGGCCCGTACGGTCGACTCCGACCGCAAGCACCTCACCGAGGTACTGCGGCAGGCCGCCGACCACCCGGGCACGGCGCTGGTGGAGATCTACCAGAACTGCAACATCTTCAACGACGGCGCCTTCGAGGTCCTGAAGGACAAGCAGCGGGCGGAAGAGGCCGTGATCCGGCTGGAGCACGGGCAGCCGATCCGCTTCGGCGCCGAGGGCTCCAAGGGTGTGGTGAGGGACCAGGCGACCGGCGATCTCCAGGTCGTGACCGTCACCCCCGAGAACGAGTCGCGGATCATCGTCCATGACGCGCACGCGGCGAGCCCCACCACGGCGTTCGCGCTGTCGCGTCTCGCGGACCCGGACACCCTGCACCACACGCCCATCGGGGTGCTGCGCAGCGTCGAGCGGCCGGTCTACGACACCTTGATGTCGGAGCAGCTCGACCGGGCCGTCGAACAGCAGGGCAAGGGCGATCTGTCCACGGTGCTCGCCGGTGGCGACACCTGGACCGTCGTCGGCTGAGCCATGGCCGGCCGTAGGCCGTAACCCGCCGTTCTGCGCCGTAGTGCGCCGTGAGGCCCGGATCTCTCAGGAGGTCCGGGCCTTGTCGTATGCCTCGGACGTCCGGGCCGGGTCGTCCGTCTCGGCGGCTCGGGTCCTGTCGTACGCCTCGCGGGCCCGGAACACCTCGTCCAGCCGCCGTTCGGTCCAGCGGGCCAGCCCCCAGACCTGCTCGGCGGCCTCCATGCCCAGAGCGGTCAGCGTGTAGTCCACGCGCGGCGGGATGACGGGCCGGGCATCGCGATGGACGAAGCCGTCGCGCTCCAGGGTCCTGAGCGTCTGCGCGAGCATCTTCTCGCTGACACCGCCGACCTCGCGCCGCAGCTCGCTGAAGCGGTACGAGCGCTCCAGCAGGGCGGCCAGTACGAGCACGCCCCAGCGGCTCGTGACGTGTTCCAGGACCAGCCGGGAGGGGCACATCTGCCGGTTGACGTCCGGCACGCTGCTTACGGTCATACCCGTACCTTACTTCAAAGTGGGTACTTACCCCAGGTTAGTGCAGCCCGTAGGGTGAGCTCCAGAGCGCTACGAAACCGTACGAACTGGAGAAATCCCCCATGAGCATCGTTGTCACCGGAGCCACCGGACATCTCGGCCGGCTGGTCGTCGAGTCCCTGCTCGCCGCCGATGTCCCGGCCGCCGGGATCGCCGCCGTCGCGCGGAGCGAGAAGAAGGCGGCGGATCTCGTGACGCGCGGTGTCGAGCTGCGCCTCGCCGACTACGACCGCCCCGAGACGCTGGCGGGAGCGTTCCACGCGGGCGACCGGGTGCTGCTGATCTCCGGGAGCGAGGTCGGCAAGCGCGTACCGCAGCACGGCGCCGTCATCGACGCGGCGCGGGCGGCGGGCGTGGCCCAGCTCGTGTACACGGGTGTGCTGGGCGGCCCCGAGGCCGACTTCGAGCTGGCGGCCGAGCACAAGGAGACCGAGCGCCTGATCCTCGAATCGGGGCTGCCGTACACCTTCCTGCGCAACGGCTGGTACACCGAGGTCTACACCGACAACCTCGCCCCCGTGCTGGAGCACGGCACCGTCGTCGCCAACGCGGGCGAGGGCCGTATCGCCTCCGCGTCCCGCGCCGACTACGCGGCGGCGGCAGCGGCCGTACTGACCGGCGACGGGCATCTGAACGCGGTGTACGAGCTGAGCGGCGACACGGCGTGGTCGTTCGCCGAGTACGCGGCCGAGCTGTCACGGCAGACCGGCAGGACGATCGCGTACAGCGACGTGCCGGGCGGGACGCGGCTGGAGATCCTCACCGGCGCCGGAGTGCCCGAGCCGTTCGCGGCGATCCTCGTGGACGTGGACCACGCGATCGCGCGGGGGCTGCTCGCCCGTACGACCGGTGATCTGGCACGACTGGCCGGGCGCCCGACGACACCGCTCGCCGACACGGTCGCCGAGGCGCTCAAGGCCTGACGCGCCCTCGGCCCGCTCACACCCACACCCGCACCCGCACCCACACACCATGGGGGCGCTCCTCGTACCGCGCCCCCGTGGCCGCTCCCGCACTGCCCCGGTACTGCCCCGCGCCACCCCCGTACCGACCCTGTACCGCCCCCGTACCGTCATGACCGTATGACGGTACGGGAATGACATGCGGCCCCGCCCGGCGTTACCTTCATGGCGGAACGGCGCGGGGCGGACAGGGCAGCGCGGGGCGGACGGGGAGGGCCAGTGAAGGCGGACAGCGAGCAGCGGAGCGGACTCCTGTACGGGGTCGGCGCCTACGGGATGTGGGGGCTGGTCCCGCTCTTCTGGCCACTGCTCGAACCGGCCGGCGCGACGGAGATCCTCGCCCACCGCATGGTCTGGTCGCTGGGCGTGGTCGCGATCTGGCTGCTGGCGCTGCGCCGCTGGGCCTGGATGGCCGAGCTGATACGTCAGCCCCGAAAGCTGGGGCTCATCGCCGTCGCCGCCGTCACCATCTCCCTCAACTGGGGTTTCTATATCTGGGCGGTCAACACCGGCCGGGTCGTGGAAGCCGCTCTCGGCTATTTCATCAATCCGCTCGTGACGATCGCCCTGGGCGTTCTGCTGCTCAAGGAACGGCTGCGGCCCGCGCAGTGGACGGCGGTCTTCATCGCCTTCGCCGCCGTGCTGGTCCTGGCCGTCGGCTACGGGCAGCCGCCGTGGATCTCCCTGGTGCTGGCCTTCTCGTTCGCGACATACGGCCTGATCAAGAAGAAGATCAATATCGGCGGTGTGGAGTCACTGGCGGCGGAGACCGCGGTCCTCTTCCTGCCCGCGCTCGGCTATCTGGTGTGGCTCGGCGTGTCCGGCTCGACCACATTCGGCAGTGAGGGGACGGGGCATATGGCCCTGCTCGCCGGGACGGGCGTGGTCACCGCCCTGCCGCTGGTCTGCTTCGGCGCGGCGGCGATCCGGGTGCCGCTGTCGACGCTGGGGCTGCTCCAGTATCTGGCCCCGGTCTTCCAGTTCCTGCTGGGCGTCCTCTATTTCCACGAGGCGATGCCCCCGGAGCGGTGGGCGGGCTTCTCACTGGTCTGGCTGGCGCTGGCGATCCTGACCTGGGACGCGCTGCGCAACGCCCGGCTCACCAGGAGGCAGGCACTCGCACTGCGGCTGGCAGCGGCCACCGCAGCGGCACCCGCGCCGGTCCCGGCTCCATCGTCCCCGGAACCGGCGCCCTTGCCGTCGGAACCGGCGCCCTCGCAGCCGTCGCCGTCCCCGGGCCGCCACGAACCCGCGACCTGACCGCGGCGGCGGACCGGCTCCGCACGGCGTTCGGGCGTACGAAGGGTCGAACCGCCCGTGTCCGTCGGGGACACCATCACGTAACCGCGATAAATGGTTACATGTCTGCCATCACGCCCTCCCCCACGCCCCTGCACTGGAAACTCGTGATCGACGCGGCCGACCCGCACGCCCAGGCCGACTTCTGGGCCGCCACGCTCGGTTATGCCGTCGAGGACAACAGCACGCTGATCCAGCGGCTTCTGGGCCTCGGCGTCGCATCGGACACCGACACCGTGAAGTCGCACGGCAGGCTCGCCTGGCGGGATCTGGTCGCCGTCCGCCATCCGGGCGATCCGTACGAGCAGGAGAGCGGCACCGGGCTCGGCCGACGGATCCTCTTCCAGCGCGTGCCGGAGGCGAAGACCGCCAAGAACCGGCTCCATCTGGATGTGCACTCCGGACCCGGGCAACGCACCGCCGAGGTCGGCCGGCTGGAGGTGCTGGGCGCGACGGTGCTCCACGAGACGAAGGAATCCTCCGGGCAGTGGACCATCATGGCCGACCCCGAGGGCAATGAATTCTGCGTTCACTAGAACACGGCATAGGAACACGGCGTACGAATGACATCCGTATCCGCTCCCCCGGTCACTTCTTGATCCGCCCCCCCCGGTCACTTCTTGACGACGGGCCGCCGTCGGGGCGCGGAGCGATGGGCGGTGGCGGTATGGCGGGGCTCGGGAAAACGGGTCAGGGCGATCTGCCGGATGAACTGATAAAGGCACGCGCAGGCCGAGATCGGGGGCAGCGCGGCCACCGCGATACCCGGGAGGGTCTTGGGGGCGGCGCTCACGCACAGGGTCACCGCGACGGAGGAGAAGAGCAGCAGGATCAGCCAGGGATGGGTGATCTTCCGGCGGTGCAGCGCGGAGCGCAGGATGGAGAAGGTCGCCACCAGCCAGGGGCCGAAGACCAGCAGCGGCCACCACCGGGCCAGCCCCGACGGCGCGACGGTCAGCGCCATCTCTTCGAGCGGGTGGTACGAGACGCTCGCGCCCAGGGCACTGATCACCGTGACGGCGGCGGCCGTCAGCGCGGAGAGCAGCAGGCTGAACACCCTCACCCAGGTGCCCGCCTGCCACCGCGGCTCCTTGGGCTTGCGCCGGTTGCGGGAGCGCGGGCGCGGTACGGGCATCGGGGGCGGGACGGCGCCGGGCGCGCCGGGCGCTCCGTCCGCGGCCGAGGCGCGCAGGAGTTGCGCGAGCCCCTCCTCCAGGCTGACCGTGTCCAGCACCGGATCGAAGCCGGGCTCCTGATAAAGGCCGGACTCCGGATAGGCGTCGGGGCGGTCCGGATACCCGCCGGATTCCATATAGGCGCCGGGATCCGGATAGCCGCCGGGCTCCTGTGGAGAACCGTTCCCTTCCGAGAGGTCCGTTCCATAAGGCTCCCTGGCCTCGGCGAAGCGAATGTAGTGCGGATCATGGAAATCGGCGTGATCATGCATGGCAGACCTGTCCCGGCCCACTGTCGGAACCGAGAGCGGCGGCCCGGGGCGCCGGCATACCGATATGGCGGTGGAATCCGTCCTCGATGCGGTCCATGACGCGCATGAAGTCGTCCAGCAGATCCGCGCACTGGTCCGGTTCCACCAGGCGGGCGCCACGGACCGGCGCCGCCGCGTCACCACCCCGCTCCGCGTTCGCCGAGGACCCGGCCACGCCGACGGCTGCGGCGGCGGCGCCCAAGCTCCAACCAATGGGCCAAGAATGCGAATTCGGTGACGTCATACGCGGTAAACGAACGAACACCTTCCGGCAGTTGCCCGGCAATAGAGTGACCCACCAGCACATGACCATACCGTCGCCGATCACGCGCCGGAGCGCGCGAGAATTACCATCGGCCTAATCACTCATCGGAATCGATATCGCTATGAGGACGGCCGGTCACGGTCGCATCCGGTCACACGGTTCACTTGATCCGACAGAAACCGAACACCGTCCATGGCCCAACAGTGGCTCCGGCGGAGACGGTTGGAATCCCGCGTAACGCGCCTGTGACGCACTTCACCCGCACGGTGGTCATCGAGTCCATCGCGGTCAAGGCACGGCCACACCTCCGAACGGCTGACCGCAGAATCGATTCATCGGCGCCCATTCGTGCGACGGCGGCGTGCGGGCACCCGTCGACGCGGACATTGCTGGTTCTGTTCCACCCGTCCCACGCACCGCTGGACCGGTGCCCCGGATCGTCACACCGGTCAGGAGACAAGGCATGCGGTACGAAATGCGCGCGGAGTACGCGGACGGCTCGTCGCCCCACGACCGGTACCCCCGGCTGGAGATCTGGCATATGACGCGGGTGGACGAATCGACCGCGCTGTGCGGACGGGATCTGGACGCGGACGCTCTCACCCAGTCCGCGGACGCGTGGGGCACATCCGCCGGCCGGCCTCTCTGCCACGCCTGCGGCGCCCTCTACATCCACCAGGTCCCCTGATTCGCCAGGTCCCCCGAGGGCCCTCGTACGCAGCGGTTTCCCCGGCGGCGTTCACCCGCCCGCCGGGCGGGATCCGCCCGTCTTCCCGGCTTCCGCGGTCCGCTCAGCGAACACCCATGACCGATTTGCGCTCTTGACGGTAAGTCAGGCTCTCACTCACCATTCAGCACGCACAGCGCACCAACAGCTCCAACGCCCCGCGCCGCAGTCGCCGTGGGGCGTCTTGCACGTTCCGTCCCTGTCCCCGTACGGAATCCGGAGCCCCCACATGAAACTCTCCGTTCCCGGAGTGCGCCGAATACCGGCCATACGCGCCATTCCCACGATATCGGCCAGAGTCGCCCTGCCCGTCGGGCTGGCCCTCGCCGGGCTGCTCGCCACCACGGCGCCAAGTGCGACCGCGGCCCCCGCCGCCTCTCCCAGACCCGCGCAGTCCGCGCCGGCGGCCGTCCTCGCGGCCCCCGACATCCCGCTCGCCAACGTCAAGGCGCATCTCACCCAGCTCTCGTCGATCGCCGCCGCCAACGGCGGCAACCGCGCCCATGGCCGCGCCGGTTATCTGGCGTCCGTCAACTATGTGAAGGGCAAGCTGGACGCGGCCGGATTCACCACCACCGTCCAGCAGTTCACCTCCAGCGGCGCCACCGGCTACAACCTGATAGCCGACTGGCCGGGCGGTGATCCGAATCAGGTCATCATGTCCGGCTCGCACCTCGACTCGGTCACCTCGGGCGCCGGCATCAACGACAACGGTTCGGGTTCCTCGGCCATTCTGGAGACCGCGCTCGCCGTCTCCCGCGCTCAGCTCCAGCCCGCCAAGCATCTGCGCTTCGCCTGGTGGGGCGCCGAGGAGCTGGGTCTGGTCGGGTCCAGGTACTACGTCACCAACCTGCCGACCGCCGACCGCGCGAAGATCAGCGGCTATCTGAACTTCGACATGATCGGCTCCCCGAACCCCGGGTACTTCGTCTACGACGACGATCCGACGATCGAGCAGACCTTCAAGGACTACTACACGGGCCTCGGTGTCCCCACCGAGATCGAGACCGAGGGCGACGGCCGCTCCGACCACGCTCCGTTCAAGAATGTGGGCGTCCCGGTCGGCGGGCTCTTCAGCGGCGCCGACTACACCAAGACCGCGGCCCAGGCACAGAAGTGGGGCGGCACCTCGGGGCAGGCCTTCGACCGCTGCTACCACTCCTCCTGCGACACGACGGCGAACATCAACGACACCGCGCTCGACCGCAACAGCGACGCCGTCGCCTACGCCGTCTGGACGCTGTCGGCCGCCACCGTCCCGCCGCCCACCGGTACGGTCTTCGAGACCCTCACGGACGTCGCCATCCCGGACAACGGCGCCGCCATCACCTCGTCGCTGAACGTCACGGGCATCGCGGGCAACGCTCCCACGGCGCTCAGGGTGGGCGTGGACATCAAGCACACCTGGCGCGGTGACGTGGTCATCGATCTGGTCGGCCCGAGCGGCACGGCCTACCGCCTGAAGAGCTCCAGCGGCAGCGACTCGGCGGACAATGTGATCGCCACCTACACGGTGAACGCGTCGAGTGAGGCCGCCAGCGGGCTCTGGAGGCTCCGGGTCCAGGACGTGGCGTCCCAGGACACGGGATACATCGACAGCTGGCGGCTCACCTTCTGAGGCCCGCTGACGCTCGCTGACACCCTCTGACGCACTTCCCGCACCACCTCCGTCTGCCTGGGCGCACGTGCCACCGCGCCCAGGCAGACGGCCGTCCCGCCCGGGCCCCCGGACCGCCTACCCGGCTCCGGACCGCCTCGCCCCGGCCCTCCTCGGCCCTCCGCCCCTCCTCGGTCCTGTCCCGTCGGCTCAGGGCGTCAGGCCGTGATGTCCTTCGCCGTGAACCGCGCCCAGGCAGCCGAGCCGAACACGGCCGCGTACAGCGCCTGGAGACCGAGGTTCCTGACGATCTCGTCCCAGTAGACCGGTTCACGCAGCAGATCCGCGAACGACAGCCAGTAGTGCGGGAAGAGATACGGCTGTATCGCGTGCAACTGCGGGATCGTGTCCAGGATCTGCACCGTGACCAGCAGCCCCACCGTCGCCGCCATCGCCGCGATCCCGCTGCTGGTCAGGGTGGAGACGAACAGGCCCAGCGCCGCGAGTCCGATCAGCGAGGCGGCCACGATCACGGCGATCAGCAGGGCCCGTATCAGACCGTCCCCGAAGGAGATACGGGTGCCCGAGATCGTGGTGACCTCGCCCAACGGGAAGAGCAGCGCGCCGACGGCGAGTGCCGAGGCCGCCACGACCAGGGTGGCGACCAGACAGAAGGCCATCGTGGAGGCGTACTTGGCGAGCAGCAGCCGGGTCCTGCCGGCCGGCGCGACCAGGAGATAGCGCAGGGTGCCGCCGCCGGCCTCGCCCGCGACCGCGTCCCCCGCAATGACTCCGACCGCCATCGGAAGGAAGACGGGCAGGGTGGCGGCGAGTGCGGCGAAGACCAGGAACAGTCCGTTGTTGGTGATCTGGGCGAGGAAGGCGGGGCCGCCCTCCGGGCCGCCGCCTCCCATGCCTCCGCCGTCGCTCGTCTGGATCTTCACGGCGATACCGATGAGAACGGGGACGGCCGCCAGCACACCCAGCAGAGCGAGGGTGCGCCAGCGCCGGAACGTGGTGGTCAGCTCGGAGCGGAACAGTCCGAACGCCCACCACGGCCGGGGCCCTCGGACCGGGACCTCGTCCGGCGGCCCACCCGGCGCGTCCACCGTCCCGGCCCCCGCGCCGGTCCCGGTCCCGGGCATGGTCCCCGCCCCCGCACCGGTCCCTGTCATGGTGCCCGCGCCCGCACCGGGGCCCGTCCCGCTCTCAGCCGGCGACATCGAAGCCCTCCCCGGTCAGCGCGACAAAGGCATCCTCCAGCGAGGCGCGCTCGACACCGAAGGAGCGCACCCGCACCCCGGCCCGTACCAGCGCGGCATTGAGGTCCGCCGGATCCACCGGTTCCCCCTCGCCCGTGGGTATCTCCCCGCTCACCCGGTCGTCCGCCACGGTCACATCGGCCACCCCCAGCCCCTTCAGCACCCGGGCTGCCTCGCCGGGGTCGGGCGTGGTGACGGCCAGTCTGCCCCGGGTCCCGGCAGCCAGCCCGGCGACCGTCCCCTGAGTGATCAGCCGCCCCTGGGCCATCACGGCGGCGTGCGTGCACAGCTGCTCGATCTCGTCGAGGAGATGCGAGGAGAGGAAGACCGTCGTGCCGTCGGCCGCCAGCTCCCGCACCAGGGTCCTGATCTCCCGCATGCCCTGCGGATCGAGCCCGTTCGTGGGTTCGTCGAGCACCAGCAGCCGGCGCCGTTGCAGCAGGGCGGCGGCGAGCCCGAGCCGCTGCTTCATACCGAGGGAGTACGCCTTGGCCTTCTTGCCCGCGGCGGCGGTCAGCCCGACCCGGTCCAGGGCCTCGGTCACCCGGGCGCGGCGGGTGCGGGGATCTGCCGTCGGGTCCGCCGAGTCGTACCTCACGAGATTGTCCCGGCCGGTCAGATAGCCGTACAGCGCGGGGCCCTCGATCAGCGCGCCCACCTGGGGCAGTACCGCGCGTGCCGCGCGTGGCATCGGGCGGCCGAGCAGCGTGGCCGAGCCGGCCGTCGGCTGGATCAGCCCCATCAGCATCCGGATGGTGGTGGTCTTGCCCGATCCATTGGGGCCGAGGAAGCCGAAGACACTGCCGGCGGGAACGGTCAGATCGAGGCGGTCGACAGCGAGCTGCCCGCCGCGGAAGCGCTTGGTGAGCCCGTGCGTCTCGATCACAGGGGGCACGCCGGAATCTCCGGGCGCACCCGGCCCGCCCGGCTCGTGGCCGGACACGGCCTCGGTGACGGCTGTCATCCCGCTCCCCCGTTCTCGGTCTCGTCGGGCACCCTTTCGAGAACGGACCGGCCCCGGTCAGCGTTCCGCCCCGCCGCACATGACGTGCGACGGGGCGGTCCGCCAGTGCGTCACTTGGCCTCGTTGGCCGCCTTGACCAGCACATCCTTCGTCACGGCGCCGACGTAGACCTTTCCGTCGTCCGTCAACAGCGCATTGACGAGACGGGTCTTGTAGACGGTGCCCGAGCCGAACTTGCCCGTGGCCTTGTCGCCCAGCGCGTCGAGGAACGACTGTGCCTCGGCCGGCAGATCGCCCGACGTTGCCGAGGGCACGTCCGCGCCATCCGGAGTCGTCAGCTCGTAGACGGCGTTCCAGCCCTTGCCGATGACCTTCTGGCTGCCGGACTCCGCGAAGGCGCCCGTGTCCGCCTTGGGGATCTCCGGCGCCTTGTTGTCCTCGGCCCGCGTCACCTTCGTGCCCTTGGGGGGCGTGAAGTCGAAGGCCGAGGCGGCGGGCTTGGCGAAGTCGACCTTGGTGAAGCCAATGTCGAGCACGGCCTTGCCGCCGCTGCTCGGCGTGAGCGTGAACTTGAGCGGGGTGCCGGTCTCGGCGTCGACCGCGATCTTGATCGAGCCGACCGTCGAACCGGTCTGCCTGGGCTTGATCAGGAGCTGGTAGGCGTCGCGCCCGGCGATCCTGGACGTGCCGTCGACCGTCACCGAGGTGGTGTCGGCCGACGCCTTCAGCGCCTCCCGGGCGAAGTCCTGAGGAGTGGCCGGCGCACCCTTGGCCCCGGCACCCTTCTCGGTCCGCTCGTGCTTGCCCTTCTCGCCGTTCTTCGGGGAGGCCGCGTGGTACGCCTCGTTCGAGGCGCTGTCATACGCCCAGACCTCGTCGCCGTTGCGGATCAGGCTGTACTCGGCGGCGTCGTCCTGGATCGAGAGCCGCTGCTTGTCGGGGCCGTCCGCCGCGATCCGCAGTGTGTGCGTACCGGAGGTCAGCTCCATCAGCTTGGCGTTCGGGTCCGCGGTGGATCCGCTCGCCCCCGCGCCGCCCTTGGGGATGAGCGCGCTGCCCGCCGCGCCTCCGAGGCCGCCCAGCGAGGGGAGCCCCAGATCCGTGGTGATCTTCACCGAGCCCGAGAGCTGCTCGGTGTCCGACGCGGCGATCTTCTCGATGAGCTCCTCCGCGCTGATCTTCGGCAGCTCGGGGTCTCCGGTCGCGGCCAGTGCCGGGACGAGCCCGATGGTCGCCGCAGCCACTCCCGCCACCGCGGCGGGGACCGCGTAGCGCGCCGCCAGACGACGGCCCGCGCGAGGCTCCCTGCCCTCCTCGGTGATCTGTGCGCTGTCGTTCGGTGCCATGTGTGCCCTACCTCCGTGGTCGGCGGTCTTCCGTCCTCTGCACATGTCCACTCCGCGCCGCCAGTCTCACCCGAATTGGTCAGGAGTGGTGTTGTCCATCTGACCAAATCGGCCGGGCGTAAGCGTCAGACCCCGGGTGCAACTTCCCCTACTGCTCTGGGATGACATTCGGACGAGATGCCGCCCCTGCCCAGTAGGGGGAGGCCCGTTGATCAGCTCGGGGGCGGCCGGGGAAGGCACCGGCGGCGGCGCTCACCGCCACCACATGGGTGATGACGGGGCGTCAGCCCATCCGGGGGACCGTCGTGGAGGAGGGAGGTCCGGGGCGCCCCGGACCCCGGCCGGGTCTTCGGCTTGCCGCGGCCTGCGCCGTCAGCCCGAGCCGTCAGCCCGAGCCGTCAGCCCGTGCGGTCAGCCCGCGCCGTCAGCCCGAGCCGTCAGCCCGCGCGGTGGACCACCGCGTCGCAGAGCTCCACCAGCGCCGACTTCGCGTAGCACTCCGGCAGCGGCGTCAGCGTCGACCGTGCCTCCTCCGCGTACCGCACGGTGTCGCGCCGGGCCTGCTCCAGCGCCGGATGCGCGCGCAGCCGGCGCAGCACCTCCGCGTGCCGCGCGTCGTCCGCCAGATCGCCGTCCAGGAGTTCGACCAGCGCCAGATCGTCCGGGAGCCGGTGCGCCTCGGCCTGCGCGCGCAGCAGCAGCACCGGCAGCGTCGCGACGCCCTCGCGCAGGTCCGTACCGGGTGTCTTGCCCGACTCGTGCGTGTCGCTGCCGATGTCGAGGACGTCGTCGGCGAGCTGGAAGGCTACGCCGAGCCGCTCACCGTACTGCGTCAGGATGTCGACGACGGCCTCGTCCGCGCCGGACATCATCGCGCCGAACCGGCCGGAGACGGCGATCAGGGAGCCCGTCTTGCCGCCGATGACATCGAGATAGTGGTCGACCGGATCCCGTCCGTCGCGCGGTCCCGCCGTCTCCAGGATCTGGCCCGTCACCAGCCGTTCGAACGCCTCCGCCTGGATACGGACGGCCTCGGGGCCCAGGTCGGCCACGATGTGCGAGGCGCGGGCGAAGAGAAAGTCACCCGTGAGGACCGCGGCCGAATTGCCCCAGCGGGCGTTGGCGCTGTCCACCCCGCGGCGGACCTCCGCCTCGTCCATGACATCGTCGTGGTACAGCGTCGCGAGATGGGTCAGCTCGACGACCACGGCCGCGGGCACGATCCCGGGCGCGTACGGGTCACCGAACTGGGCCGCGAGCATCACCAGGAGCGGCCTGAACCGTTTGCCGCCGGCCCGTACCAGATGCTGAGCGGCCTCCGTGATGAAGGGCACCTCGCTCTTGGTGGCTTTGAGCAGCCCCGCCTCGACAGCCGCCAGTCCGGTCTGGACATCGGCCTCAAGAGCCTGGCCCCGCACGCTCAGCCCGAACGGCTCGACGACGGTCACGAGAGGTACTCCTGTCTGCTGACGATCACACGGATTGTCGATGTGTCGCTGCCATCACTCAAGTCAGCGTATCCGGTCGCCTTTCGATCACCATGGGCGCCTTCCCGGCACCGCCGGTATGTTCGGGATCGGCCATACGACCGGGCGTGGCCGTTCTGTCCGGAACGGCGGCCGACACCCGGGCGAACAGGGGGCAGCCGCCATCTGGCGACACCAGCGCCGCTCCGGTGCGCGAGGGCAGGTCCGTGAGCCCCCGCGAAGCCCCCGGACGGGCGCCCGGACGGCGCCGGTTCGGGGCTACCGCGGGTACGTTCGCCGGACCGCCGGGCACACCTCGCACTTTTGGGTCGAAGCGGACTTTTCGCCAGTGCTGCGGCGGGGCAACGTCGACGTAACGTGTCCTGCATCGACCCGGAAAGCGAGGCAGCACCCATGCCCGAGCAGAGCCCGCTCGTACCGGCCGAGGGCGACCCCTTCGGCCCGCACAACCTGCCGTACGGAGTCTTCTCCACGGCCGACGAGCCCGACCGCCGACGGCTGGGTGTCCGTATCGGCGATCAGGTGCTCGACGCGGGAGCGGCGGCGAAGGCCCTGGGCTCCCCGTACGCGGCGCTGCTGGACCGGCCGAGCCTCAACCCCCTGATGGCCGCCGGGCGCACGGCCTGGCGCGATGTACGCCGGGCCCTGACCGCGTGGGTCACCGTCCCGGCGCACCGGGCGGACATAGAGCCCCTGCTCCATCCGCTCGACGCCGTCACCCTGCATCTGCCGTACGAGGTCGCGGACTATGTCGACTTCTACGCGAGCGAGCACCACGCCACCAATGTGGGCCGGATCTTCCGGCCCGACGGTGCCGCGCTGACCCCCAACTGGAAGCATCTTCCGATCGGTTACCACGGCCGGGCCGGCACGGTCGTCGTCTCCGGTACGGATGTGGTGCGCCCCTCGGGCCAGCGCAAGGCACCCTCCGACCCGGCACCCGTCTTCGGGCCCTCCGGCAAGCTCGACATCGAGGCGGAGGTCGGCTTTGTCGTCGGTACGCCCTCGGCGCGCGGCACGGCGGTGGAGGCGGCCTCCTTCCGCGACCATGTCTTCGGGCTCTCCCTCCTCAACGACTGGTCGGCACGCGACATCCAGGCGTGGGAGTACGTACCGCTCGGCCCGTTCCTCGGGAAGTCCTTCGCCACGTCCGTCTCGGCCTGGGTGACCCCGCTGGAGGCCCTGGACGCGGCCAGGGTGGCGCCCCCGGTCCGCACCGACCCGCTGCTCCCCTATCTGGACGACGCGGACGACGAGGAGCCGGGCGGCTTCGATCTGCGGATCACGGTGTCACTCAACGGCCAGGTGATCTCGGAGCCGCCGTTCTCGTCGATGTACTGGACGGCGGCCCAGCAGTTGGCCCATATGACGGTCAACGGCGCCTCGCTCCGTACGGGCGACCTCTTCGCGTCCGGTACGGTCAGCGGCCCGGCCCGGGAGGAGCGCGGCTCCCTCCTCGAACTCACCTGGAACGGCACCGAGCCGCTCGAACTGCCCGACGGCAAGCGGACGTTCCTGGAGGACGGCGACGAGGTCACCCTGACGGCCTGGGCCCCGGGCCCCGACGGTACCCGGGTCGGGCTCGGCGGGGTGACGGGCCGGATCGTCTCCGGATGACCCACGGACGATGCCCCACGCACAGGGCCCGGCACCTCGATGAGGTGCCGGGCTCTGTCGTATATATGCGTACGGGTACACCGGACGGAGGCGGAGACGCCCGCCCCGTTCCCCGCGCCGTGCCGGGCCTAGCGCACAAAGCCCCCGGCCTGGCTCGCCAGGTCCAGGAAGTACTGCGGAGCCACACCGAGCACCAGCGTGACGACCACACCGATACCGATCGCCATCGTCGTCAGCGCCGAGGGCACCGCGACCGTCGGACCCTCGGGCTTCGGCTCGCTGAAGAACATCAGCACGATGACCCGGATGTAGAAGAACGCCGCGATCGCCGAGGCGATCACACCGACCACCACCAGCGCGCCCGCGCCTCCGTCGGCCGCCGCCTTGAACACCGCGAACTTCCCGGAGAAGCCCGAGGTCAGCGGGATACCGGCGAAGGCGAGCAGAAAGACCGCGAAGACCGCGGCCACCAGCGGCGAACGCCGCCCGAGCCCGGCCCACTTGGACAGATGCGTCGCCTCGCCACCCGCGTCCCGTACCAGCGTGACGACCGCGAACGCGCCGATCGTGACGAAGGAGTACGCCCCCAGATAGAAGAGGACGGACGAGATGCCCTCGGGCGTCGCGGCGATCACACCGGCCAGGATGAAGCCCGCGTGCGCGATCGAGGAGTACGCCAGCAGCCGCTTGATGTCGGTCTGGGTGATCGCGACGATCGCACCGCCCAGCATGGTGACGATGACGATGGCCCACATGACCGGCCGCCAGTCCCAGCGCAGCCCCGGCAGGACGACATACAGCAGCCGCAGCAGCGCGCCGAAGGCCGCCACCTTGGTCGCCGCGGCCATGAAGCCGGTGACGGGGGTGGGAGCGCCCTGGTAGACGTCCGGCGTCCACATGTGGAACGGCACCGCGCCGACCTTGAAGAGCAGTCCCATCAGGATCAGCGCGCCGCCGATCAGCAGCAGCGCGTCATTGCCCATGGTGTCCGCGAGCGCCGGGCTGACGTTCTGGACGGTGCCGTCGACGACCTCCGCGATGCGCCCGTACGACACGGAGCCCGCGTACCCGTAGAGCAGAGCGATCCCGAAGAGCAGGAAGGCCGACGAGAAGGCACCCAGCAGGAAGTACTTGACCGCGGCCTCCTGCGACATCAGCCGCTTGCGGCGGGCGAGGGCGCAGAGGAGATAGAGCGGCAGGGAGAAGACTTCCAGCGCGATGAAGAGCGTCAGCAGATCGTTCGCCGCCGGGAAGACCAGCATGCCCGCGACGGCGAACAGGGCCAGCGGGAACACCTCGGTGGTGGTGAACCCTGCCCTGACCGCGGCCTTCTCGCTCTCACTGCCGGGCACGGCCGCGGCCTGCGCGACGAAGGAGTCGATCCGGTTGCCGTGGGACTCCGGATCGAGCCGGCGCTCGGCGAAGGTGAACACGGCCACGACCGAGGCCAGCAGGATCGTGCCCTGGAGGAAGAGCGTCGGGCCGTCGATGGCGATGGCGCCCATGGCCGCGATGTGCTTCTTCGAGGTGCCGTATCCGCCGGCCGCCAGGGCGACCACCGCCGCGAAAGCGGCGGCCAGGGCGACGACGGAGAGGAAGAGCTGCGCGTGGTAGCGCGCCTTACGAGGGAGGAACGCCTCGATCAGGATCCCCAGGACGGCGGCGCCCGCCACGATCAGGGTCGGCGCCAGCTGGGCGTATTCGATGTTCGGGGCCGGGATCTTGTCGATCCCGTCGGCCGCCGTCGTTGTCCACAGGCTGTGGACGGCTGTCGCACTCACGGGGCGGCCTCCACCTCGGGCTTGGGGTCGGTCTGCTGTACGTCGGACATCGTGTGCTCCACCGCCGGGTTGACGATCTCGGTGAGCGGCTTCGGATAGACGCCCAGGAAGAGCAGCAGCGCGATCAGCGGGGCGACAACCACCAGCTCCCGGACTCCCAGATCAGGCATGGTCCTGACCTCGGCCTTCACCGGTCCGGTCATCGTGCGCTGATAGAGCACGAGGACATAGAGCGCGGCGAGCACGATGCCGATGGTGGCGATGATGCCGACCACCGGATATCTGCTGAAGGTGCCGACCAGGACCAGGAACTCACTCACGAACGGGGAGAGCCCCGGCAGCGAGAGCGTGGCCAGACCGCCGATCAGGAACGTGCCCGCGAGAACCGGGGCGACCTTCTGCACCCCGCCGTAGTCCGCGATGAGCCGCGAGCCGCGCCGGGTGATCAGGAAGCCGGCCACCAGCATCAGCGCGGCCGTCGAGATCCCGTGGTTGACCATGTAGAGCGTGGCGCCCGACTGGCCCTGGCTGGTCATCGCGAAGATGCCCATGATGATGAAGCCGAAGTGCGAGATCGACGCGTACGCGATCAGCCGCTTGATGTCGCGCTGGCCGACCGCGAGCAGTGCTCCGTAGACGATGCTGATCAGCGCCAGCACCAGGATCGCCGGGGTGGCCCACTTGGACGCCTCCGGGAAGAGCTGGAGGCAGAAGCGCAGCATCGCGAAGGTGCCGACCTTGTCCACCACCGCGGTGATCAGTACGGCGACGGGCGCGGTGGACTCGCCCATGGCGTTGGGCAGCCAGGTGTGCAGCGGCCACAGCGGTGCCTTCACCGCGAACGCGAAGAAGAAGCCCAGGAAGAGCCATCGCTCCGTGCTCGTCGCGATCGACAGCGAACCGCTGGCCCGCGCCTCGGCGATCTCGGAGAGGGAGAACGTCCCCGCCACGACATAGAGCCCGATCACCGCGGCCAGCATGATCAGGCCGCCGACCAGGTTGTAGAGGAGGAACTTGACCGCCGCGTACGAGCGCTGCGTCGCCGCCGCCTCGTCCCCGCCGCCCGCCGTGGTGGCGGCGAACTGGGCGGGCGCCGCACGGTCCCCGAAGCCGCCGATGAGGAAGTACATCGGGATGAGCATGGCTTCGAAGAGGATGTAGAAGAGGAAGACGTCGGTGGCCTCGAAGGAGAGGATCACCATCGCCTCGACCATCAGGATCAGCGCGAAGAAGCCCTGGGTCGGCCGCCAGCGGCGGTTCGGCCGGGAGTCCTCCAGCGGATCGGCGTCATGCCAGCCGGCCAGGATCACGAACGGGATCAGCAGCGCGGTCAGGGCGAGGAGCGCCACCCCGATACCGTCCACGCCCAGCTCGTAACGCACCCCGAAGTCGGAGATCCAGGCATGCGACTCGGTGAGCTGATACCGGGCGCCGCCCGGCTCGAAGCGGACCACGACCAGGGCGGCCAGCACCAGGGTGGCGAGCGAGAAGACCAGCGCCAGCCACTTGGCGGCGGTGCGCCGGGCGGCCGGGACGGCCGCCGTGGCGATCGCGCCGACCGCGGGCAGCACCGCCGTGGCCGTCAGAAGAGGGAACGACATATCCGGTTACACCGCCCTCATCAGCAGGGTCGCGGCGATGAGCACTGCCGTACCTCCGAACATCGAGACCGCATAGGTGCGGGCGTAGCCGTTCTGCAGCTTGCGCAGCCGGCCGGAGAGCCCGCCGAACGACGCCGCGGTGCCGTTGACCACTCCGTCGACCAGGGTGTGGTCGACATAGACCAGGGAGCGGGTGAGGTGCTCGCCGCCGCGGACCAGGACCACATGGTTGAAGTCGTCCTGGAGCAGATCGCGGCGGGCGGCCCGGGTGAGCAGCGAGCCGCGCGGGGCGGTCACCGGGACCGGCCGGCGTCCGTACATCGCCCAGGCCAGCGCCACCCCGATCACCAGGACGACCATGGTGGCCCCGGTGACGGTGGCCGCGCTGATCGGCGGTTCCCCGTGGTGGTATCCCGTGACCGGCTCCAGCCAGTGCACGAACCGCTCGCCGATGGCGAAGAACCCGCCCGCGAAGACCGAGCCGAAGGCCAGGATGATCATCGGGATGGTCATGGACTTCGGGGACTCGTGCGGATGCGGCTGGTGTCCGTGCTCGTCCGGCTGCCAGCGCTTCTCACCGAAGAAGGTCAGCAGCATCACCCGGGTCATGTAGAACGCGGTGATCGCCGCGCCGAGCAGGGTGACGGAGCCGAGGATCCAGCCCTGGGTACCGCCCTTGGCGAAGGCCGCCTCGATGATCAGGTCCTTGGAGAAGAAACCTGAGAGACCGGGGAAGCCGATGATCGCCAGATAGCCGAGACCGAAGGTCACGAAGGTGACCGGCATGTACTTCCGCAGGCCGCCGTACTTCCGCATGTCGACCTCGTCGTTCATGCCGTGCATGACCGAACCGGCCCCGAGGAAGAGCCCGGCCTTGAAGAAGCCGTGCGTCACCAGGTGCATGATCGCGAACACGTAGCCGATCGGACCGAGGCCCGCCGCCAGGATCATGTAGCCGATCTGCGACATCGTCGAGCCCGCGAGGGCCTTCTTGATGTCGTCCTTCGCGCAACCGACGATCGCACCGAAGAGGAGCGTCACCGCGCCGACCACCACGACCACCGTCTGGGCGTCCGGTGCGGCGTTGAAGATGGCACCGGACCGGGTGATCAGATACACGCCCGCGGTCACCATCGTGGCCGCGTGGATCAGGGCCGAGACCGGAGTCGGGCCCTCCATCGCGTCACCGAGCCAGGACTGGAGCGGCACCTGCGCCGACTTGCCGCACGCGGCGAGCAGCAGCATCAGCCCGATCGCCGTCATCTTCCCCTCGGTGGCGTCCCCGGTGGAGCCGAGGACCGGTCCGAAGGCGAAGGTCCCGAAGGTGGTGAACATCAGCATGATCGCGATCGACAGACCCATGTCGCCGACGCGGTTGACCAGGAAGGCCTTCTTGGCCGCGGTGGCCGCGCTGGGCTTGTGCTGCCAGAACCCGATGAGCAGGTACGAGGCGAGACCGACGCCCTCCCAGCCGAAGTACAGCAGGAGGTAGTTGTCGGCGAGGACCAGCAGCAGCATCGCCGCCAGGAACAGGTTCAGATAGCCGAAGAAACGGCGCCGCCGCTCGTCGTGCTCCATGTACCCGATCGAGTAGATGTGGATCAGCGTGCCCACACCGGTGATCAGCAGGACGAAGGTCATCGACAGCTGGTCGAGCTGGAAGGCGATGTCCGCCTGGAAGCTCTCGACGGGGACCCAGCTGAAGAGATGCTGGTGCAGCGTGCGTCCGTCACCGCTCTTGCCGAGCATGTCGCTGAACAGCACCACGCCGATCACGAACGACGCCGCGGCCAGCAGCGTGCCGAGCCAGTGGCCCACGCGGTCGAGCCGGCGGCCCCCGCAGAGGAGGACCGCTGCTCCCAGTAGAGGCGCCGCGATGAGCAGCGCGATCAAGTTCTCCACGATTCAGCGACCCCTCAGAGCTTCATCAGGCTGGCGTCGTCGACCGAGGCCGAGTGGCGGGAACGGAACACGGACACGATGATCGCCAGCCCGACCACGACCTCCGCGGCTGCGACGACCATGGTGAAGAAGGCGATGATCTGGCCGTCGAGATTGCCGTGCAAACGGGAGAAGGTCACGAACGCGAGATTGCAGGCGTTGAGCATCAGCTCGACACACATGAAGACCACGATCGCGTTCCGCCGGATCAGCACACCGGCGGCGCCGATGGTGAACAGCAGGGAGGCGAGATAGAGGTAGTAGACCGGATTCACGAGTTGACCTCCTCCTCGTCACGGCCGAGCCGCTCCGCGGAACGCCGCTCCAGCGCCTTCAGGTCCGCGATCGCCTCGCTCGACACATCGCGGATCTGGCCCCGGTCCTTCAGCGTCTTGTTGACCGTCAGATCGGAGGCCGAGCCGTCCGGCAGCAGACCGGCGACATCCACCGCGTTGTGCCGGGCGTAGACACCGGGCGCGGGCAGCGGCGGAAGCTGCGTACCCCTGCGCACCCGCTCCTCGGCCATCTCCCGCTGCGTCTTGGCCCGTTCGGTGCGCTCGCGGTGTGTCAGCAGCATCGCGCCGACGGACGCGGTGATCAGCAGCGCGCCGGTGATCTCGAAGGCGAAGACGTACTTGGTGAAGAGCAGGGCGGCCAGTCCCTCGACATTGCCGCCCGCGTTGGCCTGGCCGAGTCCCGTGAAGGAGTTCAGCGAGGCATTGCCGATTCCCGCGATCAGCAGTACGCCGAAGCCGACGCCGCAGAGGGCGGCGAGCCAGCGCTGTCCCTTGAGCGTCTCCTTGAGGGAGTCGGCGGCGGTAACACCGACCAGCATGACCACGAAGAGGAACAGCATCATGATCGCGCCGGTGTAGACGATGATCTGGACGACGCCGAGGAAGTACGCCCCGTTGGCCAGATAGAAGACTGCCAGGACGATCATCGTCCCGGCGAGGCTCAGCGCGCTGTGCACGGCTTTCTTCATCAGGATCGTACAGAGCGCGCCGATCACCGCCACGGTGCCGAGGATCCAGAACTGCACGGCCTCCCCGGTCGAGGTGGTGGAGGCCGCGGCGGTGACGGACGTCAGCGAGCTGACGGAGGCGGCGAGCGCGCTCATGCGCCGACCCCCTCGTCGGACGGGGTCTCGCCCTTGCTCACCGCGACCTGCCGGACCGTGCCGGGCGCGGCCTCGGTGACCAGCCCCCGGTAGTAGTCCTGCTCGTCCGTGCCGGGGAAGATCGAGTGCGGTGACTCGACCATGCCCTCGTCGAGCCCCGCGAGAAGCTGCTCCTTCGTATAGATCAGGTTCTCGCGGGAGCTGTCGGCCAGCTCGAAGTCATTGGTCATCGTGAGCGCCCGGGTCGGGCACGCCTCGATGCACAGACCGCAGAGGATGCAGCGCGCGTAGTTGATCTGGTAGACGCGGCCGTACCGCTCACCCGGGGAGTAGCGCTCCTCCTCGGTGTTGTCCGCGCCTTCCACATAGATCGCGTCGGCCGGGCAGGCCCAGGCGCACAGCTCGCAGCCGATGCACTTCTCCAGGCCGTCCGGATGCCTGTTGAGCTGGTGCCGTCCGTGGAAGCGCGGAGCCGTCACCTTCTGCTGTTCCGGATACTGCTCGGTCAGCCGCTTCTTGAACATGGCCTTGAAGGTCACGCCGAAGCCGGCCACCGGATTCCGGGGAGGACGGGGGATGTCCCCGTGCGAAGAGTCAGACACCGTCAGCCTCCTTTCCGTCACTCTCGGTTCCGTCACTCACAGTATTGGCCCCGCCACTGACAATCAGCTCGCGCTCACGCCTCGGCCGCCTGCGCGGTACGGGTGGCAGCGTCTGGCCGGGCAGTGGCGGTACGGGGAATCCGCCCGCCATCGGGTCGAAGGCGGGGGGCTCGGGTTCCCGGGCCGCCGCGGCCCTCTCCTGCTTGTCGCGGAAGATGTCCACGACGAAGGAGAGCAGCAGCAGCGCGATGACCGCCCCGCCGACGTACAGCAGGATCGACTGGAACTCGTAGTTCTCGTTCCGCAGCGCCCGTACGGTCGCGACGAGCATCAGCCAGACCACCGAGACGGGGATCAGGACCTTCCAGCCGAGCTTCATCAGCTGGTCGTAGCGGACTCGGGGCAGCGTGCCGCGCAGCCAGATGAAGAAGAACAGCAGGAGCTGCACCTTGACGACGAACCAGAGCATCGGCCACCAGCCGTGGTTCGCGCCCTCCCAGAAGGTGGAGATCGGCCACGGCGCGCGCCAGCCGCCGAGGAAGAGGGTGGTCGCGACGGCCGAGACGGTGACCATGTTGACGTACTCGGCGAGCATGAACATCGCGAACTTGATCGACGAGTACTCGGTGTTGAAGCCGCCGACGAGGTCGCCCTCGGACTCGGGCATGTCGAAGGGGGCGCGGTTGGTCTCGCCCACCATCGTGACGATGTAGATGATGAAGGAGACCGGCAGCAGGATGATGAACCAGCGGTCGGCCTGCGCCTCGACGATCGCCGACGTCGACATCGAGCCCGAGTAGAGGAAGACCGAGGCGAACGCGGCGCCCATGGCGATCTCGTACGAGATCATCTGCGCGCACGAGCGCAGACCGCCGAGCAGCGGATACGTCGAGCCCGACGACCAGCCCGCGAGGACGATGCCGTAGATCCCGACCGAGGCGACGGCGAGGATGTAGAGCATCGCGATCGGCAGGTCGGTGAGCTGCATCGTGGTGCGCTGGCCGAAGATCGAGACCTCGTTGCCGGCCGGACCGAAGGGGATCACGGCGATCGCCATGAAGGCCGGCACCGCCGCGATGATCGGCGCGAGGACATAGACGACCTTGTCCGCGCGCTTGACGATCAGATCCTCCTTCAGCATCAGCTTGATGCCGTCGGCGAGCGACTGGAGCATGCCCCAGGGGCCGTGCCTGTTGGGCCCGATCCGCAGCTGCATCCAGGCGACGACCTTGCGCTCCCACACGATGGAGAAGAGCACGGTCACCATCAGGAACGCGAAGCAGAAGACGGCCTTGACCGCCACCAGCCACCATGGGTCGCGGCCGAACATCGACAGGTCCTCGGCGGCGAGAACCGTCTGCGGAGCCGTCGCGAAGTGGGCGAGGGCGGTCATGCGCGCACCTCCGGTGCCGGGTTGGCCGGGCCGATACGGACCAGCGTGCCGGGGCGTGACCCGGTGTCCGCGAGAACACCGCCGCCCGTGGAGTTCAGCGGCAGCCACACGACCCGGTCGGGCATCTCCGTCACCAGCAGCGGCAGAGTGACCGTGCCCGCGGGCCCGGTGACGGCCAGTTCGTCGCCGTTCTTGACGCCCGTCTCGGCGGCCGTCGTGGCGGAGAGCCGGGCGACCGCGGCGTGGCGGGTACCCGCCAGCGCGTCGTCGCCCTCCTGGAGCCTGCCCTGGTCGAGCAGGAGCCGGTGGCCCGCGAGGACCGCCTCGCCGTCGCCGGGGCGCGGTACGGGACGGGACGACTCGAACGGTTCGTCGGCGCGCGCTCCGTCCCAGCCGCCGAGCCGGTCGAGTTCCGCGCGTACGGACCTCAGGTCCGGCAGCGCGAGGTGTGCGTCCATCGCGTCGGCGAGCATGTGCAGCACCCGCGCGTCGCTCGGTGCGAGGCGCCGGGTCATCTGCTCGGGCTTGAGCGCGGCCTCGAACGTCCGCGCCCTGCCTTCCCAGTTGAGGAAGGTGCCCGGCTTCTCCGCGACGGCGGCGACCGGGAAGACCACGTCCGCCCGCTCGGTGACCTCGGTGGGCCGCAGCTCCAGCGAGACCAGGAAGCCGACCGAGTCCAGCGCGGCCAGCGCGCCCGCCGGGTCGGGCAGGTCCGCGACCTCGACGCCCGCGACCACCAGGGCGCCCAGCTCGCCGGTGGCGGCGGCCTCGATGATCCGGCCGGTGTCACGGCCGTAGCGGTGCGGCAGTTCGCGTACGCCCCAGAGCGCCGCGGTCTCCTCACGGGCCCGCGGGTCGACGACGGGACGGCCGCCGGGCAGCAGTGCCGGAAGCGCGCCCGCCTCGACCGCGCCGCGCTCGCCGGCCCGCCGGGGGATCCACACCAGCCGGGCGCCGGTCGCGGTGGCGGCCCGTGCCGCGGCGGTGAGCCCGCCGGGGACGGCGGCCAGCCGCTCGCCGACGATGATCACCGCGCCGGGAGCGCGCAGCGCCTCGGCGGCGCGTGCCCCGTCCCCGTCCAGTCCCGTGGCGGAGGTGAGCGCGTCCAGCCACTCGGTCTCGGTGCCGGGAGCGGCCGGCAGCAGGGTGCCTCCGGCCTTCTCCAGACCGCGGGTGGCGTGGGTGGCGAGCGAGAAGGTCCGCTGGCCGTGCTTGCGCTGCGCCTTGCGCAGCCGCAGGAAGACGCCGGGCGCCTCCTCCTCCGACTCGAAGCCCACGAGCAGAACGCTCGGGGCCTTCTCCAGCGTGGAGTAGGTGAGACCCGTACCGTCCAGGTCACGGCCGCGTCCCGCGACATGGGCGGCGAGGAAGTCGGCCTCCTCGGCGCTGTGCACGCGCGCGCGGAAGTCGATGTCGTTGGTGTCGAGGACGACCCGGGCGAACTTGGCGTACGCGTAGGAGTCCTCGACGGTGAGCCGGCCGCCGGCCAGCACCCCCGCCCGGCCGCGCGCGGCACCCAGACCGCGGGCGGCGGCCTCCAGCGCCTCGGGCCAGCTCGCCGGTTCGAGGACACCGTCCTCGTTCCGTACGAGCGGGGTGGTGAGCCGGTCGGGCTTCTGCGCGTAACGGAAGCCGAACCGCCCCTTGTCGCAGATCCACTCCTCGTTGACCTCGGGGTCGTCCGCCGCCAGCCGCCGCATGACCTTGCCGCGCCGGTGGTCGGTACGGGTCGCGCAGCCGCCCGCGCAGTGCTCGCAGACGCTCGGCGAGGACACCAGGTCGAACGGGCGGGAGCGGAAGCGGTAGGCCGCCGAGGTCAGCGCGCCGACCGGGCAGATCTGGATGGTGTTGCCGGAGAAGTACGACTCGAAGGGGTCGCCCTCGCCGGTGCCGACCTGCTGGAGCGCGCCGCGCTCCAGCAGCTCGATCATCGGGTCGCCCGCGACCTGGTTGGAGAACCGGGTGCAGCGGGCGCAGAGCACACACCGCTCACGGTCGAGCAGCACCTGGGTGGAGATCGGGACGGGCTTCTCGAAGGTGCGCTTCTTCCCCTCGAAGCGGGTGTCCGGATCGCCGACCTGCATCGCCTGGTTCTGGAGCGGGCACTCGCCGCCCTTGTCGCAGACCGGGCAGTCCAGCGGGTGGTTGATGAGCAGCAGCTCCATCACCCCGCGCTGGGCCTTCTCGGCGACCGGCGAGGTGAGCTGCGACTTGACGACCATGCCGTCGGTGCAGGTGATGGTGCAGGAGGCCATCGGCTTGCGCTGGCCCTCGACCTCGACGATGCACTGCCGGCAGGCACCGGCCGGATCGAGCAGCGGATGGTCGCAGAAGCGCGGGATCTCGATGCCGAGCAGCTCGGCGGCGCGGATCACCAGGGTCCCCTTGGGGACGGAGATCTCGATGCCGTCGATGGTCAGCGAGACGAGGTCCTCGGGCGGGACCGGGGCCTCACCGCTCCCGGAGTTGGCGGCCGACGTGGTGACGGTCATGCGTTCACCTCCAGGTGGTTGTCGGCCCAGGCGGTCGACCTGGACGGGTCGAGGGGGCAGCCCTTGCCGGTGATGTGCTGCTCGTACTCCCCGCGGAAGTACTTGAGCGAGGAGAAGATCGGGGCGGCGGCGCCGTCGCCGAGCGCGCAGAACGACTTGCCGTTGATGTTGTCGGCGATGTCGTTGAGCTTGTCGAGATCGGACATCTGTCCCTTGCCGGCCTCGATGTCGCGCAGCAACTGGACCAGCCAGTAGGTACCTTCACGGCAGGGGGTGCACTTGCCGCAGGACTCGTGCGCGTAGAACTCGGTCCAGCGGGTGACGGCCCGTACGACACAGGTGGTCTCGTCGAAGCACTGGAGCGCCTTGGTGCCGAGCATGGAGCCGGCGGCGCCCACGCCCTCGTAGTCCAGCGGGACATCGAGGTGCTCGTCGGTGAACATCGGGGTCGAGGAGCCGCCGGGCGTCCAGAACTTGAGCCGGTGGCCCTTGCGGATACCGCCGCTCATGTCGAGGAGCTGGCGCAGGGTGAGGCCGAGGGGGCCCTCGTACTGGCCGGGGTTGGTGACATGTCCGCTGAGCGAGTAGAGCGTGAAGCCCGGGGACTTCTCGCTGCCCATGGACCGGAACCAGTCCTTGCCGCGGTGCAGGATCGCGGGAACCGACGCGATGGACTCGACGTTGTTCACCACAGTGGGGCACGCGTACAGACCCGCGACCGCCGGGAAGGGGGGACGCAGCCGGGGCTGGCCGCGACGGCCCTCCAGGGAGTCGAGCAGCGCGGTCTCCTCGCCGCAGATGTACGCGCCCGCGCCCGCGTGCACGGTGACATCGAGATCGAGTCCGCTGCCCAGGATGTTCTTGCCGAGATAGCCCGCCGCGTAGGCCTCGCGGACCGCTTCGTGCAGTCTGCGCAGTACGGGGACGACCTCGCCGCGCAGATAGATGAAGGCGTGCTGCGAGCGGATCGCGTAGCAGGCGATCACGATGCCCTCGATGAGGGAGTGCGGATTGGCGAAGAGAAGGGGGATGTCCTTGCAGGTGCCCGGTTCCGACTCGTCCGCGTTGACGACGAGATAGTGCGGCTTGCCGTCGCCCTGCGGAATGAACTGCCACTTCATCCCGGTGGGGAAACCCGCGCCGCCCCGGCCGCGCAGGCCGGATTCCTTGACGTACGCGATGAGGTCGTCGGGCGCCATCGCGAGGGCCTTCTTGAGCCCCTCGTATCCGTCGTGCCGCTCATAGGTGGCCAGGGTCCAGGATTCCGGCTGGTCCCAGAAGGCGGACAGAACGGGTGCGAGGAGCTTCTCGGGACTCGTCCCGTTCTCGTCCAGCTCGGCTGTCATGGTCATCACTCCCCCTCCTCAGCTACGGGTCCGGCCGGGTGGGCAGGGTCGGAGGCCGACGTCTGCCGCGGTGCGTCGTGCGAACTGAGGTGCTGCGAGCCCGGCTGCGGGGCGTCGTGCGGTGCCTCCGAGTCGCGGGGGCGGACCACCCGTGGCCGGGGTGCCTCGCCCTTGGCCAGCCGCAGACCGATCAGCGACGCGGGACCGGCGCCGCCCGTGGCTCCGACGGCGCCGGGGCGCTCGTCGGGGAAGCCCGCGAGGATGCGCGCGGTCTCCTTGTAGGTGCACAGGGGCGCGCCCCTGGTGGGTTCGACGGCGCGGCCGTCGCGGAGATCGTCGACGAGCCGCTTGGCGCTGTCGGGCGTCTGGTTGTCGAAGAACTCCCAGTTGACCATCACCACGGGCGCGAAGTCGCAGGCCGCGTTGCACTCGATGTGTTCGAGGGTGACCTTGCCGTCCTCGGTCGTCTCGTCGTTGCCGACGCCGAGGTGCTCCTTCAGCTCGTCGAAGATGGCGTCGCCGCCCATCACCGCGCAGAGCGTGTTGGTACAGACGCCGACCTGGTAGTCGCCGCCCGGCTTGCGCCGGTACATGGAGTAGAAGGTCGCGACGGCCGTGACCTCGGCGGTGGTCAGTTCGAGCAGCTCGGCGCAGAAGGCCATGCCCGTACGGGACACATATCCCTCCTCCGACTGCACCAGATGCAGCAGGGGGAGCAGCGCGGAGCGCGTCCCGGGGTAGCGGGCGATGATCTCCTTGGCGTCCGCTTCGAGCCTGGCCCGTACCTCGGCCGGGTAGTCGGGGGCGGGGAGCTGGGGCATGCCCAGGCTGACCTCGGAGTTGGGCGGTGTGGCGGTCACCGGTCGACGCCTCCCATCACGGGGTCGATGGACGCGACGGCGACGATGACATCGGCGACCTGGCCGCCCTCGCACATGGCCGCCATGGCCTGGAGATTGGTGAAGGACGGGTCGCGGAAGTGGACCCGGTAGGGGCGTGTGCCCCCGTCGGAGACGACATGCGCGCCCAGCTCGCCCTTGGGCGACTCGACGGCGGCGTACGCCTGCCCCGGCGGCACCCGGAAGCCCTCCGTCACCAGCTTGAAGTGATGGATCAGAGCCTCCATGGACGTGCCCATGATGTTCTTGATGTGGTCGAGCGAGTTGCCCAGGCCGTCGGGGCCGAGCGCGAGCTGGGCGGGCCAGGCGATCTTCTTGTCGGCGACCATCACCGGTCCCGGCTCCAGCCGGTCCAGGCACTGCTCGACGATGTGGAGCGACTGCCGCATCTCCTCCAGCCGGATGAGGAAGCGGCCGTACGAGTCGCAGGAATCGGCGGTCGGCACGTCGAACTCGAATGTCTCGTATCCGCAGTACGGGTCCGACCTGCGCAGATCGTGCGGGAGCCCGGCGGAGCGCAGGATCGGTCCGGTCGCGCCCAGCGCCATGCAGCCGGCCAGATCGAGATAGCCGACGTCCTGCATACGGGCCTTGAAGATCGGGTTGCCGGTGGCGAGCTTGTCGTACTCGGGCAGGTTCTTCCGCAGTGTCCTGACCAGCTCACGCAGATGGTCGACGGCGCCCGGGGGCAGATCCTGGGCGAGTCCGCCGGGCCGGATGAACGCGTGGTTCATCCGCAGGCCGGTGATCAGCTCATAGGCATCGAGAATCAATTCACGATCGCGGAAGCCGTAGATCATGATCGTCGTCGCACCCAGTTCCATACCGCCGGTGGCGATACAGACGAGGTGCGAGGAGAGCCGGTTCAGCTCCATCAGCAGGACGCGCAGCAGCGTGGCCCGGTCCGGGATGTCGTCCTCGATACCGAGCAGCTTCTCCACGCCGAGGCAGTACGCCGTCTCGTTGAAGAACGAGGTCAGATAATCCATGCGCGTGACGAAGGTGGTGCCCTGCGTCCAGTTGCGGAATTCGAGGTTCTTCTCGATACCGGTGTGCAGATAGCCGATACCGCAGCGGGCCTCGGTGACGGTCTCGCCCTCGATCTCCAGGATCAGCCGGAGCACTCCATGGGTGGAGGGGTGCTGGGGACCCATGTTGACGACGATCCGCTCGTCGTCCGCCTTGGCGGCGGACTGGACGACCTCGTCCCAGTCGCCGCCGGTGACGGTGTAGACGGTGCCCTCGGTCGTCGCGCGGGCGGTGGCGTGCGGGGTTTCGTGGGGAGCAGACATCAGGAGTACGACCTCCGCTGGTCCGGAGCCGGGATCTGGGCGCCCTTGTACTCGACGGCGATACCGCCGAGGGGATAGTCCTTGCGCTGCGGGAAGCCCTGCCAGTCGTCCGGCATCATGATCCGGGTCAGCGCGGGGTGGCCGTCGAAGATCAGGCCGAAGAAGTCGTACGTCTCGCGCTCGTGCCAGTCATTGGTCGGATAGACCGCGACCAGCGACGGGACATGCGGATCGGCGTCGGGGGCGGAGACCTCCAGCCGGATCAGCCGGCCGTGGGTGAGCGAGCGCAGATGGTAGACGGCGTGCAGCTCACGGCCCTTGTCACCCGGGAAGTGGACGCCCGAGACCCCGGTGCAGAGCTCGAAGCGGAGCGCCGGGTCGTCACGGAGCGTACGCGCCACCTGCACAAGGTGTTCGCGGGCGATATGGAAGGTGATCTCGGCGCGGTCGACGACCGTCTTCTCGATGGCGTTCCCGGGAGCGAGTCCCTGCTCCTCCAGCGCGCCTTCGAGTTCGTCGGCGATCTCGTCGAAGACACCGCCGGGGCCGCCGTACGGCCGGACCGAGGCGCCGGGCAGGGTCACGGTCCGTACGAGTCCGCCGTAACCGGAGGTGTCGCCGCCGTTGTTGGCGCCGAACATGCCCTTCCGTACGCCGATGACCTCACCGGTGTCGTCACGGGGGGACGGAACGTTATTTCCGGATTGCTGCTCGTCGCTCACCGCAGCAGCCCCTTCATCTCGATCGTCGGGAGCGCCTTGAGAGCCGCTTCCTCCGCCTCACGGGCCGCTTCCTCGGCGTTGACCCCGAGCTTGGAGCCCTGGATCTTCTCGTGAAGCTTGAGGATGGCGTCCATCAGCATCTCGGGGCGCGGCGGGCAGCCGGGCAAATAGATGTCGACAGGGACAATGTGATCAACACCCTGGACAATCGCATAATTATTGAACATCCCGCCTGATGAGGCACAAACCCCCATGGAGATCACCCACTTGGGATTGGGCATCTGGTCATAGACCTGCCTCAGGACGGGCGCCATCTTCTGGCTCACCCGTCCGGCCACGATCATCAGATCGGCCTGCCGCGGCGAGCCGCGGAAGACCTCCATGCCGAACCGCGCCAGGTCGTAGCGACCGGCGCCGGTCGTCATCATCTCGATCGCGCAGCAGGCGAGGCCGAAGGTGGCGGGGAAGACGGACGACTTCCGCACCCAGCCCGATGCCTGCTCGACGGTGGTGAGCAGAAAACCGCTCGGCAGCTTCTCTTCGAGTCCCATTGGTGCCCCCTTGGCCCCTTTAGTCCCATTCTAGGCCGCCGCGCCGCCATACATAGGCGTAGGCGACGAAGACGGTGAGCACGAAGAGCAGCATCTCCACGAGCCCGAAAATCCCCAGCGCGTCGAAGGTGACGGCCCAGGGGTAAAGGAAGACGATCTCGATGTCGAAGACGATGAAGAGCATCGCCGTCAGGTAGTACTTGATGGGGAAACGGCCGCCTCCGGCCGGCGTGGGCGTGGGCTCGATGCCGCACTCGTACGCCTCAAGTTTCGCCCGGTTGTACCGCTTTGGGCCGATAAGCGTGGCCATGACCACGGAGAAGATGGCAAACCCAGCCCCGAGGGCGCCGAGCGCGAGGATCGGCGCGTAGGAATTCACGCTCCTCAGCTCCTTCCAGTCGTCCTTGACCGTTGGACCGCACCGGGCATCCACCTCGCCGCCCCACCCCGATCATCGAAGATCGCGTACATGTGAGGCAGTTCACAAGCCCGACTGCCCCGCATCCTATGCCTGCTGGTCTGTGATCTGCGACACGGGGTACGGCAAGACCTTTGTGATCTCCACCACCTGACGAACGATCATGAAGTCGGATGAGCGGTGATCTTCATACGCGAAGCGGCCGGGCCATCACCAGATGTGACATCCGCGCTCGTTTTCGCTGGTCGGAGGCCCATTGCTCTATCAAGGGATGCACCATACAAGCAAATTGGCGATGGGACGACGGGAAGTGGTATGAGGCCGCGCCTCACCCGGGCGAGGGGTGCGGGGGACCGAAGTGGACACGTGCACGCATTCACGAGCAAGCGGGACGACACCGCGGGGAGCACGGGTTCACCCGCCGCCGCGCCCGGCCTCACCCTCGGGCTCACCCGGCCCCACCCTCGCCCGACCCGCGGCTCACGGCTCCCGGCTCACGGCTCCCGGCTCCCGGCTCCCGGCTCCCGACCCACCACTCCCGGCTCGCGGCTCCCTGCTTCACCCTCGCCGCATCCGCGATTCACCCTCGCGAATCCTCCGGGCCGCCTCCGTGATCGTTTCGAGCACCGAGCGGTGACCATCCTGTGACCTGTACCACTTCACTCAACCTCCGAGAGAAGCGGGCTTGGCCATGAGTGTGAAGGGGTGGTAGGCAGTGGGCAATTCGGACCTTTCCTTGAAAGTCCATGATCAAGGCCATGATCACTGATGCCCGTTTTGCCCGTTCCGGCGTCAATAAAGGTGACAACTAAGCGGATTCAAATATTCCGGACGTAACTGTGGCGCAATACACGATGCTTGACGGGAACCAGGTCATTCCTGATACCGGTGTACCCATGTCCCACACCGCTCACATACCCAGCCACCGGAAACCCCGCCGCGGCGCGTCGAAAGTCGCCATCCGTGCCGGAGTCGCCGGTGGCGTCCTCAGCACGATCGCGGTGGCCGGTGCCGCCGGACCGGCGAACGCCGCCGAGCCGGTGACCGAGACCATCGAAATGCCCACGCTCACATCCGGGCTCGCCGGCGCCGTCGCACAGTCCGCGGACGCCACCCAGAGGGTCGCTCTCAACCTTGAGCTCGGCGCCCAGGAGAACGCCGCCGCCACCAAGGCCGCGCAGGCCGCCAAGAAGGCCAGGGCCGAGGCGGAGCGCAAGGCGGAGGCCCAGAAGGCCGAGGCCAGGAAGAAGGCCGAGGCCGCCGCCCGCGCCAAGGCCGACGCGGCGGAGCGCGCGTCCCGTACCGCCGAGCGCACGACGCTGTCCTCCGCGTCCTCGGACAGCGGCTCGGGCTCCAGCACGGCCTCCACGCCCCCGAAGGCGACCACGTCGGCCTCCGGCTCCGCGGGCGCGCTCATCGCGTTCGCACAGGCCCAGCTCGGTGACGCGTACGTGATGGGCTCCACGGGACCCAACGCCTGGGACTGCTCCGGTCTGGTCCAGGCCGCGTACCGGCAGATCGGCGTCGACCTCCCGCGGGTCTCGCAGGACCAGTCGACGGCCGGCACCCAGGTCTCCCTGAGCAACCTCCAGCCGGGCGACATCCTCTACTGGGGCGGCGCGGGCAGCGCGTACCACACCGCGATCTACATCGGCGGCGGCGAGTTCATCGGCGCGCAGAACCCCAGCTCCGGCGTGGTCCAGAAGTCCCTGGACTGGGACCCGCCGAGCGGCGCGGTCCGCGTCCTCTGACGTCCCGCCTGATAGGTGTTACCGAGGGCCCGCACCCCGCTCGGGGGGATGCGGGCCTTCGTTGTCCCCCGATCGAGTGAAAGGCAGGCCGATCGCTTCTGGGTAGAACCCAGGTGGACGTAGCGCACCGCCCCAGGAGGTACCGCATATGACCATCCGCGGGATCGACATTTCCTCGCACCAGAATTCAACCTTCGGTACGAACGGGCTCTCGTTCGTCTTTGTGAAGGCCACCGAAGGTGTCTCGTACATCAATCCGAAGATGACGGCGCAGGCCGCGCATGGGCGGGCGGCCGGACTGGTGGTGGGGTTCTATCACTTCCTGCGGCCCGGGAGCATGAAGGCGCAGGCCAGATATTTCGTGGAGGAGTGCGCGAGCATCGAGGGCGATCCGCTCTTCGCGGACTGGGAGGACGACGGGGTCTCCTGTGCCGAGAAGGACGCGTTCCTGGCCGAGGTGAAGCGGCTCCGGGGCGCGACGCACCGCGTCGGGCTGTACTGCGGGCAGTACTACTGGCTGAACAGGGACACCACGAGCAACGCGGGCGACGCGCTGTGGATCGCGGACTATGTGACGCCGGGAGCGCCCCGGATCAAGGCCAGATGGAGGTTCCACCAGTACACCGACAGCCCGGTCGACACCAACGTCGGAGCGTTCGCCGACCGGGCCGCGCTGCGGAAGTGGGCGGACGGGTAGCGTCCGCCGGCGCCCACCGGCCCGCGGCGGGCGCCCGGGTTCATGCCCCCGGATTCATGCCTTCGGGGCCACCTTCGACAGGCCGTTGATGATCCGGTCCATCGCGTCGCCGCCCGTCGGGTCGGTCAGGTTCGCCAGCATCTTCAGCGTGAACTTCATCAGCAGCGGATGCGTCAGACCGCGCTGGGTCGCCAGCTTCATGATCTTCGGGTTGCCGATCAGCTTCACGAACGCCCGGCCCAGCGTGTAGTAGCCGCCGTAGGTGTCCTTGAGGACCTTCGGATAGTGGTGCAGGGCCAGTTCACGCTGGGCGGGCGTGGCGCGGGCATGGGCCTGGACGATCACATCGGCGGCGATCTGGCCCGACTCCATGGCGTACGCGATGCCCTCGCCGTTGAACGGGTTGACCAGTCCTCCCGCGTCACCCACCAGCAGCAGGCCCTTGGTGTAGTGCGGTTGACGGTTGAACGCCATCGGCAGCGCGGCGCCGCGGATGGGCATCGTCATGTTCTCCGGGGTGTAGCCCCAGTCCTCCGGCATCGACGCGCACCACGCCTTCAGCACCTCGCGCCAGTCCAGTTCCTTGAAGGAGTCGGAGGTGTTGAGGACGCCGAGACCGACATTGGACGTACCGTCGCCCATCCCGAAGATCCAGCCGTACCCCGGCAGCAGCCGGTCCTCGCCGGGGCCCCGCCGGTCCCACAGCTCCAGCCAGGACTCCAGATAGTCGTCGTCGTGCCGGGGCGAGGTGAAGTACGTACGGACGGCCACCCCCATCGGGCGGTCCTCGCGCCGGTGCAGCCCCATCGCGAGCGACAGCCGCGTCGAGTTGCCGTCGGCGGCGACGACGAGCGGCGCGTGAAAGGTGACCGGCGTCTTCTCCTCGCCCAGCTTGGCGTGCACGCCGGTGATGCGGCCGGTGCGCTCGTCGGTGATCGGAGCGCCGACATTGCAGCGCTCGTACAGCCGCGCGCCCGCCTTCTGCGCCTGCCGCGCGAGCTGCTCGTCGAAGTCGTCCCGCTTGCGGACCAGTCCGTAGTCCGGGTACGAGGCCAGATCCGGCCAGTCGAGCTGGAGCCGCACACCGCCGCCGATGATCCGCAGGCCCTTGTTGCGAAGCCAGCCGGCCTCCTCGGAGATGTCGATACCCATCGACACCAGCTGCTTGGTGGCACGCGGGGTGAGCCCGTCCCCGCAGACCTTCTCGCGCGGGAACGCCGTCTTCTCCAGCAGCAATACGTCCAGGCCCGCCTTGGCCAGGTAGTACGCGGTCGTGGAACCGGCGGGGCCGGCGCCGACGACGATCACATCCGCGGTGCTTTCGGGGCGGGACTCGGTCACGGCGGGTTCTCCCGAAGACTCGAAATTGCGTACCGGACGGCACTGGACATGTGCAGTCTATGCAGGCGCACCGATGCCTCCGCCGAAGGGCTGCCCCCGTGAACAACATGACCACGCCGCTCCCCGCCCCCGTGGTACAGCTCCGTGTCCCCACCGACGAGGACGCGCTCAACTGGCACCGGGTGTTCGACGATCCCGAGGTGATGGAGTTCCACGGCGGTGCGCCGGCGGAGCTCTCGGTGTACGAGGAGCTGACCGCCCGGCAGCGCCGACACGACGCGGAACGCGGCTTCTGCCTCTGGACGCTGCTGGACGGGGACGGCGAGGTGATCGGCTTCACCGGCGCGCAGCCCTGGCCGCACGAGTCGTTCGGGCCGGTGGGTGAGATCGAGATCGGCTGGCGTCTCGGCCGGACGCACTGGGGCCGCGGTTACGCGACGGCCGCCGCGCGGGCCACGCTGGCACGGGTACGGGCGGCGGGCGTCGGCCGGGTCGTCGCGATGGTGAACACACGCAACGAGCGATCGGTCTCGGTGACCCGGCGGCTCGGGATGGAGCTGGTGGAGACCTATCCGTTCACGTCACGGGGAACCGAACAGCAGGCGTACTGCTTCGGGTTGGAGCTGTAGCGCCGCGGGGCCGCGGGACTCCCGGCCTCAGGGCTGCCGTGCCCCGGGGCCGCAGGACTCCGGGACCGCGGGACTTCGGGAACGGTCGCGCCGGTTCGGATGTGATCAGAGCTGTTCCGGTCCGGAACGCTTCCGGCCGGTTCAGTCCCGTACGCCCCTGTGCAGCGCCACGATTCCACCCGTCAGATTCCGCCACGCCACCTTGGACCAGCCCGCCGTCTGCAAGCGCGCCGCGAGCGCGGGCTGGTCCGGCCAGGCGCGGATCGACTCGGCGAGATAGACGTACGCGTCGGGGTTGGAGGAGACGGCGCGCGCGGCCGGCGGCAGGGCCCGCATCAGATACTCGGTGTAGACGGTCCTGAACGGCGCCCAGGTGGGATGGGAGAACTCACAGATCACCACCCGCCCGCCCGGCTTCGTCACCCGGTACAGCTCACGCAGCGCGCGATCCGTGTCCTGGACATTGCGCAGGCCGAAGGAGATCGTCACCGCGTCGAAGACCTCGTCCGCGAACGGCAGCCGCGTCGCGTCCCCCGCCGTGAACGGCATCCAGGGGTGGCGCCGCTTGCCCTCCCGCAGCATGCCCTGGGAGAAGTCGCACGGCACGACATAGGCGCCGGTGGCGGCGAAGGGCAGCGAGGAGGTGGCGGTGCCCGCAGCCAGGTCGAGGACCTTCTCCGCCGGGCGGGCGTTCACGGCCTTCGCGACCTCCTTGCGCCACACCCGGTCCTGACCGAGCGAGAGCACATCGTTGGTGAGGTCGTAGTTGGCCGCCACGTCATCGAACATGGAGGCGACTTCGTGCGGCTGCTTGTCCAGGGATGCGCGGGTCACCCGCCCATTGTGTCCCCAGACCGGCCGAGCGCCGAACCCGGGGGCGACGCCCGGACCACCCTTGGCGGCCTTGTCAGGCTGTCAGACCATCAGACCGGTCAGACCGGTCAGGCCGGTCAGCGGCGGCGGTGGACCAGCCGGCCGGCCAGGACCGTGGCCACGCAGGTGACCGCGCCGTGCTCGGCGAGCGCCGCGTACGGGTCGCCGTCCGTCGGTACGGCGAAGACCGCGAAGTCCGCGTCCCCGCCCGCATGGCTCAGAGGCGGAAGTGTGAACGCCTCGGCGACCGGCCGCCCTCCGGCGAAGAGATCGAACGTGGGAGGCCCCGGCGGGTCCGTGAACCGCTCCTCGACGCCCAGCCCCGCCCGCGTCACCGCTTCCCGCACGGTGTGCCGCCGCGGCTCCCCCGCGACCGCGACCGTGCCGTGCGCCAGCATCCGCTGTACCCCCCGCCGCGCGCTCGCGCCCCAGCGGGCGTCGGTCATCTCCAGCGCGGCGAGAGCCTCGCCGGTGAGCGGCTCGGTACCCAGTTCGCCGGCCTCACGCGGATCGGGATGGTAGGCGCGCTCCAGCAGTTCGGGACCGTAGGGATTGCGCAGACCGGGCGTGATCACACCCGGCCAGCGTCTGACCCGCGCCGTCGGGCGCGCGGCGGCGAGCTCCTCGTACGGGCCGGCGGCCGCGACCGTACGGCCCTCGACCAGGACCGCGCCCCCGGGCACGGGCTCGCGGCCCGCGCCGGGAAGCAGCAGCTCGGCGTGGTGAATCGTCAGCACGGACAGCTCGATCCGGACAGCTCAGTTGGCACTGAGCAGCTTCAGCTCCGGGTGGGCCGTACCGCCCTCGATCGCCGTCGACGAGATGTGCGAGGCCACGCGGTCGTCGACCGGGTCGTTCGCCGGGTCGTCGTGCACGACGAGGTGTTCGTAGGTGGTGGCGCGCTGCGCCGGGACCCGGCCCGCCTTGCGGATCAGATCGATGATCTCCAGCCGGTTGGAGCGGTGCCTGGCGCCGGCCGAGGAGACGACGTTCTCCTCCAGCATGATCGAGCCGAGATCGTCCGCCCCGTAGTGCAGCGAGAGCTGGCCGACCTCCTTGCCCGTGGTCAGCCAGGAGCCCTGGATGTGCGCGACGTTGTCGAGGAAGAGCCGCGCGATCGCGATCATGCGCAGGTACTCGAAGAGCGTGGCCTGCGTCCGGCCCTTCAGATGGTTGTTCTCGGGCTGGTAGGTGTACGGGATGAAGGCGCGGAAACCGCCCGTACGGTCCTGTACGTCACGGATCATCCGAAGGTGCTCGATGCGCTCGGCGTTGGTCTCGCCCGTCCCCATGAGCATCGTGGACGTCGACTCGACACCCAGCCCGTGCGCCGTCTCCATGATCTCCAGCCACCGCTCGCCGGACTCCTTGAGCGGGGCGATCGCCTTGCGCGGCCGTGCGGGCAGGAGTTCGGCGCCCGCGCCGGCGAAGGAGTCGAGACCCGCGTCATGGATACGCCGGATGGCCTCCTCGACGGAGACACCGGAGATCCGGGCCATGTGCTCGACCTCGGAGGCGCCGAGGGAGTGGATGACGAGCTGCGGGAAGGCCTGCTTGATGGCGCGGAAGTGCTTCTCGTAGTACTCCACGCCGTAGTCCGGGTGGTGCCCGCCCTGGAACATGATCTGCGTACCGCCCAGCTCCACGGTCTCCGCGCAGCGGCGCAGGATGTCGTCGAGGTCGCGGGTCCAGCCCTTGGCGGTGTCCTTGGGCGCGGCGTAGAAGGCGCAGAACTTGCAGGCCGTCACACAGACGTTGGTGTAGTTGATGTTCCGCTCGATGATGTACGTCGCGATGTGCTCCGTCCCGGCGTACCGGCGCCGGCGCACGGCGTCGGCCGCGGCGCCCAGCGCGTGCAGGGGCGCCGAGCGGTACAGATCGAGCGCCTCCTCGGGAGTGATACGACCGCCCGCGGCGGCGCGGTCGAGGACGCCAGTGACATGTACGGACGTGGGGTCGGCCTTCTCGGTCACCGGGGCGGGTCCTTCCCAAGGGGGCTGTAGACGACGGTCCAGCCTACGTCAGGGCGCGGCGCGGACCGTGGGCGCCGTCGGCCAGGCCCGGACCCGCCCCGGCTGACGGCCGTTCACGCCCGTTCGTCGGGGTTCACTGCTTGGTGAGCGTGCCGCTCGGGCTGCCGGCCGCCGCCTCGTCGGACTCGTAGAGAAGTGCCCCATCACCCTTGACGGTGAAGGTCAGTCCCGCCTCGGCACCGGTGCACAGTCCCTGGGTACCGGCGTTGTCCTCGTCGGTCCGTTCCGTGACCCGGAGCCGCTCGGCGGTGCCCGAGACGAAGGTGCCGATGCTGCGGCACTCCGTGTCCACCCCGAGGACGGAGATCGTGTACGTCATACGGACCACGTCGTCGCCCTTGGCGCCCTCGCTGATCACGGCGGTGGCGTCGCCGTGCGTCACCCCGCCGCGCTCGGTGGTCGGCCCCTTCCAGGTGCCGATGAATCTCGCGGGCACCTCGGTTACCTGCCCGGGTGCGTCCGAGGACGAATCCTCCGGGGACGGGCTGTCCGGGGACGGGTCCGGGCCCGTGCTCGAATCGGCGGACGGCTTCGAGGTGGAGACGCCCGAGGGCGGGCGGGACGCCGAGCCGTTGGTCTCGTTGTCGTCTCCGCCGCCCGGCAGCAGGTCGAAAAGAAAGGCGCTGCCCACCATCACGGCGGCCAGCGCGCCCGCCACCGTCAGGGCCACCGTGCAGCTCACCCTGCGCCCGCGCCGACCGGTGCCGGTGCCCGCGCCGGTCCCGTTGCCGGTGCCGGTGCCGCCGCCCGGGGCCGTACCCGTACCCGATCCGGTGCCCGGACCGGCGTCCGTGGTGAAGGAGACCGACAGCCGTCCGTCGGATGCCCGCTGTCCCGGGAGAGACGGGACAGAGGCATCCCGCACCGGATCCACCGGCGGGTCCGTGGCCGGGCCCGCGGCCGGATCCACCGGCGGGCCGAAGACCCCCAGCGGCGCGCCACCGCCCGCCGCGCCACCGCCCGCCGGGAAGCCGCCCGCCGGGAAGCCGTGTCCGTCGGCCGCGACCGGTGCCGCCGCCTCCAGATCCAGCAGCCGCACCGCCGCCCGGCTGACCTCCTCGACCAGCGGCCCCGGCAGCCAGCCCGCCGCCACCAGCCCGGCGGCCCCGCCGGGCGCGAGTACGCCCGCGACCTCGCCCGGCGCGGGCCGTGCGGACGGGTCCTTGGCGAGACAGCGCGCGGCCAGGTCCCGCAGATCGCCCCGCAGGGCCCCCAGCGCGGGCTCCTCGTGCACCACCTTGTAGAGCAGGGCGGCCGAGGAGTCACCGGGGAAGGGGCTCTCGCCCGTCGCCGCGTACACGAGGACCGCGCCCAGCGAGAAGACATCGGCGGCGCCGGTGACGCCCTTGCCGAGGATCTGCTCCGGCGACATATAGCCGGGCGAGCCGACCGAGACCCCGGTGGAGGTGAGGGAGGCGGTGCCGTCCGTGGCACGGGCGATACCGAAGTCGATCAGCCGGGGGCCGTCGAGGGAGAGCAGGACGTTGGACGGTTTGACGTCCCGGTGGACCAGTCCGAGGGCGTGGACGGCCGTCAGCGCCTCCGCGAGCCCCGCGCCCAGTGCCCGTACGGAGTGCTCGGGCAGCCGGCCGTGCCCCGCGACCGCCTGGGTCAGCGAAGGGCCCGCCACATAGGCGGTGGCCACCCACGGAACGGCCGCTTCCGGATCCGCGTCCAGCACCGGCGCGGACCAGCGGGGACCGTCGGGGGCCGTACCGACACGCCGCGCCGCCTCGACCTCACGCCGGAAGCGGGCGCGGAACTCCTCGTCCGTCGCGAAGTGCGGATGGACGACCTTGACCGCGACCGTACGGCCGCCGGCCGAGCGCGCGAGATAGACCCGGCCCATTCCGCCCGACCCCAGCCGCCCGAGCAGCCGGTACGGACCGATGGCCGGCGGTTCACCTGCCTCCAGACTCCGCATGCCCGTCCCCCCTCGTCATGTCTTCCGCCTGTACGCGTAGCAGCAGAGTAGGGGGTGGGGGTGGCGAGGGGGTTGAGGAAGGATGGCCCGGTTCAGGCCGTGAGCAGTTCTACGTTCACCGTGGCCGGGAACCCCGTCGTCGGGCCCGTCCTGCGCGCGAACTCCCGCACACCGGCGAGCTGCTCGGGGCCGAAGCGGAAGTCGAGCGTCGTGAAGTAGCGCTCCAGCAGCTCCGCGTCGAAGGCCTCCCAGCGCGCCGCCTGCTTGGCCACCTTCGCGACCTCCTCCAGGGAGAGGTCCCGGGACGCGAGAAACGCCTCGTGGACCTTCCGTACGACCGCCGGCTCGCGCGCCAGATACTCCTTGCGCGCCGCCCATACCGCGAAGACGAACGGCAGACCGGTCCAGTCCTTCCACATCAGCCCCAGATCGTGGACCTGAAGACCGAGCCGGGGCGCGTCGTGCAGCGAGGCGCGCAGCGCCGCGTCACCGATCAGGACGGCCGCCTCCGCCTCCTGCATCATCAGACCGAGATCGGGCGGGCAGGTGTAGTACTCGGGCCGGACGCGGTACTGCTCGCTGAGCAGAAGCTGAGCAAGTCGCACAGAAGTGCGAGAAGTGGAGCCGAGGGCCACCCGGGCACCGTCGAGCTGCTCCAGCGGCACCTGCGAAACGATCACACAGGACATCACCGGCCCGTCGCAGCCGACCGCGAGATCGGGGAATGCGACAAGATCGTCGGCGTTGCGGAGGAATTCGACAAGGGTGATCGGGGCGATATCCAGCTCACCTCGCACGAGCTGTTCGCTGAGCTTCTCCGGCGTGTCCTTGGTCAGCTCCAGATCAAGAAGGGTTCCGGTCCTGGCGAGCCCCCAATAGAGGGGCATGCAGTTCAGGAACTGGATATGGCCGACACGCGGCCGACTGCGGGGGTGATCGCTTCCTGCGGGTCCTGTCGCGGGAGCCGCCCGGCGCGATGCCGCGGGCTCCGGCACCGGCTCCGCCGCCTCCGGCGCGGTCTCTGCCTCTGTGTTTTCCACGGGACTGTCCACAGCGCGAGGCTAGCCCCGCGGCGCGCGGACGAGCGCCCCGGGGCACGGTTCGTCAGCACGTCAGACGCCTATACAAACGTCCGGGTGAAGTGATCTTTCCCTCTACCGCCGAGCGCGGAGTGCGTGCTAGGCTCGCCGCAAGTTGCAGTTTGGTTTCCCTTGCAGTACAGAGCCTGCGGAGCATGTGACCCGCAGGCTTTTGTAGTTTTCAGACTTCTTTGCAGGTTCTGGAGCAGGGCAACCCTTTGGCCCAAGGAGGGCTTATGGCTACCGGAACCGTCAAGTGGTTCAACGCTGAAAAGGGCTTCGGCTTCATCGCCCAGGACGGCGGCGGCCCGGATGTCTTCGTCCACTACTCCGCGATCAACGCGACCGGCTTCCGCTCCCTCGAGGAGAACCAGGTCGTGAACTTCGACGTCACTCAGGGCCCGAAGGGCCCGCAGGCGGAGAACGTCACCCCGGCCTAGTTGCCCGGGTCGGCGATCGCGCACGACTTACGCACCACCAAGGAGTCCTGCTTGCCCCACTCGGGTGGGGCAAGCAGGACTCCTGCCTCTTTTCCGGCCGGTTTCTCCGCGCTCTGTCCCGCCGGGCGTGCTGCTCCGCCGGGCGTGTCGTGAGGTCGTCGGCGAGGTGCCGTGACGGGACCGCGTCCTCACCAGGCGGTGTCCTCACCGAGCGGTGTCCTCACGGGGCGGCGTCCTCACGGGATCGCTCCGTCACGGAGCCCGGTCCTACCAGGCCCGCGCCGTCACTGCGTCGCGCCGTCCTCCTGGGCCCGGTTGGCCTCCAGCTTCGCCTTGGCCCCGTCGACCTTGGTGACGAGCTGCGCGGACATCTCGTCGCGCTGCTTGCGCAGCAGGACCAGGCTGAGCGGTGCCGAGATCACCAGGGCGAGCAGCAGTACCCAGATGAAGTTGGACCCGCCGAGGCCCTTCGGCAGCGCACCGACCTGGACCAGGCCGGCGACCACGACGAAGCAGCCGGCGAAGATGCCGAGGCGCATCGCGGTGTACCGGATCGTGGCGCTTGTCTTCACAGCGGTCACAGCGGGCCTTCTCTCTCTTCCTGGGTCCTGGTTCCTGCCGGGCAGGTTCCGCTCCTGCCCGAACAGTCAAGCACGTCCCCTTCAGTACTGATTCAGGGGGAGCAGCATGAAGATGTCATCACGGTCGTCACCTGGGCCGACCCTGATCGCGTCCGGTACCCGGCCCACCTCCTTGTAACCGCACGAGGCGTAGAAGCGGTCGAGGCCCGTGCCGCCCCGGCACGTGAGCCGGATCGCCTCGATGCCTTCCATACCGCTCGCGGCCTCGGCCGCCGCGGCCATGAGATCGCGGCCGTACCCCCGCCCCTGATGCCGGGGATGGACCATCACGGTGTAGAGCCAGAGCCAGTGCCGCATCAGCCGGTGGGTGTTGAGCGTGAGGAACACCGTCGCGGCGACGGCGCCCTCCTCGTCGTACCCGACCAGCAGCCGGCACCGGCCGTCGGCCATCGCCACGAGATGCTTGACCAGCTCGGGCCGTATGTCGTCGGCCGTCACCGGCGGGACGAACCCGACCGCACCGCCCGCGTTCGAGACATCCGTCCAGAGCGCGAGCACACCGTCACGCAGGGCCCGGTCCACCGGTGGATCCAGCTCGAATATGAGGGTCATCGCGTGCCCTCTCAGACCCGCATCGGCTGCGGGGACTCACGGCGGTCGGGGTCCGGGCCGGGGTACTCGCGGATGATCTCGTAACGGGTGTTCCGCTCGACGGGACGGAAGCCCGCGTCACGGATGAGGTCGAGCAGATCCTCGCGGCCGAGCTTGTTGGGCGTGCCGTAGTTGTCCGCGTCGTGCGTGATCTTGTACTCGACGACCGAGCCGTCCATGTCGTCCGCGCCGTGCTGGAGCGCCAGTTGCGCGGTCTGGACGCCGTGCATCACCCAGAAGACCTTGACGTGCGGAACATTGTCGAAGAGCAGCCGGGAGACCGCGAACGTCTTCAGCGCCTCGGCGCCCGTGGCCATCGTCGTACGCGCCTGGAGGCGGTTGCGGACCTTGCCGTCCTTCATGTCCACGAAGTCGTGCTGGTAGCGCAGCGGGATGAAGACCTGGAAACCGCCGGTCTCGTCCTGGAGTTCACGCAGCCGCAGCACATGGTCGACGCGGTGGCGCGGCTCCTCGATATGCCCGTACAGCATCGTGGCCGGGGTCTTGAGCCCCTTGGCGTGCGCGAGCCGGTGGATGCGCGACCAGTCCTCCCAGTGGGTGTTGTGGTCGACGATGTGCTGCCGGACCTCCCAGTCGAAGATCTCGGCGCCCCCACCGGTCAGCGATTCGAGTCCGGCGTCGATCAGTTCGTCGAGGATGTCGGAGGCCGACAGCCCCGAGATCGTCTCGAAGTGGTGGATCTCGGTGGCGGTGAACGCCTTGAGGGAGACCTCCGGAAGGGCCTCCTTGAGCGCGCTGAGCGAGCGCGGGTAGTAGCGCCACGGCAGCGTCGGGTGGAGGCCGTTGACGATGTGCAGCTCGGTGAGGCTCTCGCCCTCCATCGCCTTGGCGAGACGGACGGCCTCCTCGATACGCATCGTGTACGCGTCCTTCTCGCCCGGCTTGCGCTGGAACGAGCAGTACGCGCAGGAGGCGGTGCACACGTTCGTCATATTGAGATGACGGTTGACGTTGAAGTGGACGACATCGCCGTTCTTGCGTGTCCGCACCTCGTGGGCGAGACCGCCGAGCCAGGCCAGATCGTCCGTCTCGTACAGGGCGATGCCGTCCTCGCGGGTCAGCCTCTCCCCGGATCTGACCTTCTCCTCCAGCTCGCGCTTGAGACCTACATCTTGGACAGATGCAGTCATCAGGCCGCCTCCCATACGTCTACCAATCGGGCCAGTCGAGCCTACGCCCCCGGTCGGACAGTGCTGACGCGGCCCTCCGCCCGGCCGTCACTCCTCGGGCAGTTCACCGACTCTGTTCTCCCATTTCGTGGAGAGAACGATGGTGGTACGGGTCCGGGAGACCCCCTTCGTACCGCTCAGCCGGCGGATCGTCCTCTCCAGCCCGTCCACGTCGCCGGCCCGCACCTTGAGCATGTACGAGTCGTCGCCCGCGATGAACCAGCAGTCCTCGATCTCCCCCAGATCGCGCATCCGGCGGGCGACGTCCTCGTGGTCGGCCGCGTCGGAGAGCGAGATCCCGATCAGCGCGGTGACGCCGAGGCCGAGCGAGGCCGAGTCGACCGTGGCGCGGTAGCCGGTGATGACGCCGGCCGCTTCGAGCCGGTTGATGCGGTCGGTGACGCTCGGCCCGGAGAGCCCCACGAGGCGGCCCAGTTCGGCGTACGAAGCCCTGCCGTTCTCCCTGAGGGCCTGGATGAGCTGCCTATCCACGGCGTCCATAAGCCTGAAGCCTTCCATTGTTCAGCGATCTCGCAAACTTACATGTAGAATCTAAGGCATGCAGGGGGTTTAGTCCTGCGAATCTTTCAAACGATCAAGTAATCAGCGACGAATGTCCGAATCCTCTGACCTCGCGGACCTCTCAGACCTCGGACCTCTCGGACCTCAGATCCCTCAGACTTTCAGGAGTGAGTTTCACCGTGTACACGATCGAGATGGCTTATGCCCGGATGCGGTCGCTCCAGGAGCACGCCAACCGCTCGCGTGCCCGTCAGGTGCTCGCCGCGCGCCGCCGTGAGCAGGCGGGCCGCTCTTCGCACCGCGCCGTTCCCACGGGCACGGCCGACGAGTCGGTCCGCCCCTGACGGTCACCTCGCGGGGCACCTCGCGGGGCACCTCGCCGGTCACCGCGTCGGACACGGCGCGGTCCGCGCGTCCGGCCGGCCGGCGCTGCCCGATCGGCCGGGCCGGCCTGCCGGACGCTCCGTCAGTCGCCGCGAGAGCCGCCAAGCTCCCCCTCCCAACGGCGGTAGAGCCGGTGCGGCACCCCGGCCGCGTCCAGCACCCGCCCGGCGACGAAGTCCACCAGATCCTGGATATGCGTCGCCCCCGCGTAGAACGCCGGTGAGGCGGGCAGCACCACGGCGCCCGCCTCGTCCAGCGCCACAAGGTGCCTGAGCGTCTGGCCGTTCAGCGGTGTCTCCCGTACGGCGACGACCAGCTTCCGGCGCTCCTTGAGGGTCACGCTCGCCGCGCGCTGGAGCAGATCCTTCGACAGTCCGAGCGCCACCCCGGCCACACACGCCGTGGAGGCCGGCACGATCAGCATCCCCTGGACGGGGTACGAGCCGGATGACGGCCCCGCCGCCAGATCCCCGGCGCCCCAGTGCCGTACGTCGTCGAGGTCCAGGCCTCCGGGTCCGAAGCGGTCGGGCTTGCCGTCCGCGCCCCTGGACAGCCAGGACCGCAGGTCGTCCCGCCAGTGCGCGTCCCTGAAGGCGATCCCGGTCTCGTCGAGCAGGGTCAGCCGTGACGCGCGTGACACGACCAGGTCCACGCTCTCCCCGGCCGCCAGCAGCGCGCGCAGTACGGCCGCGGCGTACGGCGTACCGGACGCGCCGGAGACACCCACGACCCAGGGGCGCCGGGGCGGGGGCGGCAGCCGAGGGCCGTCGCGGTCCGCCCGGTCTCCCCTGTCCCGGTCTTCCGGGGCCGCCGGGGCCTCCCGGTCTTCCTGGCCTTCGTGCTGTGCGTACGATCCGGGCTTCACGGATCCGAGCCTATCCGGCACACTCCACCGGGAACCGGGTAAGGTGCCCCGGCCGTTCCCGGGGTACGAGCAGGTGAACCGAGGGGGGTCGGCGTGACCGGTACCGGATTCGACTGGCCCCGCACGGCCCGGACCAGGACGGCCGCCAAGCTGATGGCGGGCTGGGTGGCCCTGCTCTGGGTCCTCGAAGTGGTGGATGTGGCCACGGCCCACTCGCTCGACGGGTACGGCATCGTGCCGCGCGAGCCGTCCGAGCTGGCCGATGTCATCCCGGCCGCCTTCATCCACTTCGGCTTCGCCCATGTCGCGGCCAACAGCGTTCCGCTGCTGGTCTTCGGTTTCATAGCCGCCCTCGGCGGCATCCGCCGCTTCATCGCCGTCTGCGCCGTGATCATCGTGGCCGACGGCCTCGGCGTCTGGCTGATCTCCCCCTCGGGCACCAACACGGCGGGCGCGTCCGGTCTGATCTTCGGGCTGTTCGGCTATCTCCTGGTGCGCGGTTTCGTCGAGCGCAAGCCGGCCGGCATCCTCGTCGGTCTGGTGATCGGCGCGATATGGGGCAGTTCGATCCTGCTCGGCATCTCCCCGGCCAATACGACCGTGAGCTGGCAGGGCCATCTGATCGGTCTGACAGCGGGCGTCGCCACGGCGTTCATGTTCCGCCGGCCGGCGGCCCGGAGCGCCGTCACCCCGTGAGACCGCGCACCAGCAGGTCGAGCAGCGCGCACACGAACAGGGCGATCCCGATGAAACCGTTGACCGTGAAGAAGGCGCGGTTGAGCCGCGACAGATCGTGCGGCCTCACAATCGTGTGCTCGTAGAGGAAGGCCGCCACCACGATCACCAGCCCGGTCCAGAAGAACACCCCGGCGTCCGTGGCCAGCGCGTACCACACCAGCAGTACGGTCGTGACGGCATGGCAGGCGCGCGCTCCGTACAGCGCCCCGGGGATACCGAAGCGGGCCGGCACGGACATCACGCCGTGCGCGCGGTCCGCCTGGACGTCCTGGCAGGCGAAGATCAGATCGAAGCCTCCGATCCAGATCCCGACCGCCAGCCCCAGGATCACCGCGTCCCACGACCATGCCCCGGTGATCGCGATCCAGGCGCCCACCGGCCCTATGGCCTGGGCGAGTCCGAGGATGGCGTGCGGGAAGTTGGTGAACCTCTTCCCGTACGGATAGACCACCATCGGGATCACGGCGATCGGCGCGAGGGCGAGACAGAGCGGGTTCAGCGCCGCCGCGGCCGCGAGGAAGACCACGACGGCGACCAGGGCGCCCGTCCACGCGGAGCGCACGGACACCGCGCCCGTCACCAACTCCCGTCCCGCGGTGCGCGGATTGCGCGCGTCGATCTCACGGTCGATGATCCGGTTGCAGGCCATCGCGAAGGTACGCAGACCGACCATCGCGATCGTGACCAGCAGCAGCCGGCCCCAGTGGACATTCCCGTCGAACTGGAACATCGCGGTCAGTGCCGCGATATACGCGAACGGCAGCGCGAAGACCGAGTGCTCGATCATCACCAGCCGCAGGAACGCCCGGGTCCTGCTGCCGGGCTGTGCCGGTCCTGGCCCGAGAATCTCCGCTGCGCTCACAGGCCGTACTCCCTCCACCGGCGGTCGACCTTCGCCGCCGTCTCCGGGTCGGACTCGACCATCTCCGGCCAGCCGCCGTCCCGCGTGTACCCCTCCTCGGGGAGTTTCCTCGTCGCGTCGATCCCCGCCTTGCCGCCCCAGAACTGCTGGTAGGAGGAGTGGTCGAGATGATCGACCGGTCCCTCGACGACCGTGAGATCACGCGCGTAGTCGGTGTTGCCCAGCGCGCGCCAGGACACCTCGTGCAGATCGTGGACATCGCAGTCCGCGTCAACGACCACGATCAGCTTGGTCAGCGACATCATGTGCGCGCCCCAGATCGCGTGCATCACCTTCTGCGCGTGCTTCGGATACTTCTTGTCGATCGAGACGATCGCACAGTTGTGGAAACCGCCCGACTCGGGCAGGTGGTAGTCCACGATGTCCGGCACGATGATCTTCAGCAGCGGCAGGAAGAACCGTTCCGTCGCACGTCCCAGCGGTCCGTCCTCGGTCGGCGGGCGGCCCACCACGATCGACTGGAGCAGCGGGCGCCTGCGCATCGTCACACAGTCGATGGTGAGCGCCGGGAACGGCTCCTGCGGGGTGTAGAAACCGGTGTGGTCCCCGAAGGGGCCCTCGGGGAGGGTCTTCCCCGGCTCCAGCCATCCCTCGATCACGACTTCGGCGTTGGCGGGGACCTGGAGCGGCACGGTCCTGCAGTCGACCATCTCGATCCGCCGGCCCTGTACGAAGCCCGCGAAGAGGTACTCGTCGATGTCACCGGGCAACGGCGCGGTGGAGGCGTACGTCACGGCCGGCGGACAGCCGAACGCGATCGCGACGGGCAGCCGTTCGCCGCGCTTGGCGGCCACCTGGTAGTGGTTGCGGCTGTCCTTGTGGATCTGCCAGTGCATACCGATGGTGCGCCGGTCATGGCGCTGGAGGCGGTAGAGCCCGAGATTGCGGACCCCGGTCTCCGGGTGCTTGGTGTGTGTCAGACCGAGGTTGAAGAAGGACCCGCCGTCCCCCGGCCAGGTGAAGAGCGCGGGAAGCTGGTCGAGATCCACGTCCTCACCGGTGAGGACCACTTCCTGGACGGGCGCGTCCTTGATCTTCTTCGGCGGTACATGGGCCATGGCGCCGAGTTTCCCGAAGGCCTCGCGCACCCCCATGAAGCCCTGCGGCAGCTCCGGTTTGAGCAGCCCGCCGATCTTCTCGCCGATCTCGGCGTACGAGCCGAGGCCCAGCGCTTTGAGAAGTCTGCGGTCCGTGCCGTACACATTCATGGCCAGCGGCATCGACGAGCCCCGGATGTTCTCGAAGAGCAGCGCGGGCCCACCGGACTTGTTCACCCGGTCGACAATCTCCCCGACCTCCAGATAGGGGTCGACTTCGGCCTTGATGCGCTTGAGGTCGCCCTCGCGCTCCAGCGCCCGGAGCAGCGAGCGAAGATCGTCGTAAGCCATGCGTCCCAGTATCGGCCACCCGGTACCCTGGGCCGGTCACCGGGGCCGTCGCGCGGCCTCCAACCGTTCCCGGGGGGACCGTCCAACCATGCTCAGGTATCTGCCGTTCCTGCTGGTCCTGGCGCTGTGGATCTACGCCTTCATCGACTGTCTGAACACCCCCGAGGAAGAGATCAAGGGCCTCCCCAAGGTGGTATGGGTCATCATCATCCTGCTCTTCGGCGAGGTGCTGGTCGGTCCGGTCGCCTGGCTGGTGGTGGGCAAGGTCCGGCGCGCACCGGCCGGCGGCTCGACGCCCGCCGAGTGGCACCGCGGCCACCGCGGGAAGTGGACGGCTCCCGATGACAACCCCGCGTTCCTGGCCTCCTTGAAGGAGGAGAACACCAAGGACGAGGCCCTGTTGAAGGACTGGGAAGCGGATCTGCGCCGCCGCGAGGAGGAGATCAAGCGGCGTGAGCAGGACGGCGGCACCTCGGCCTCGGACGACACGCCGCCGAAGGCCTGAGCCGGACGACGACGCCATGGCAGCGGTACGGGCACGGGCGCTGGGAGCCGCGGAGGCGCGGCGGTGGCTGGCGACGGCCGTCGCCGAGGCGCGGGCGGGGCTGGCGGAGGGCGGTATCCCGATCGGCGCGGCGCTGTACGGCGCGGACGGAACGCTGCTCGGCAGGGGCCGCAACCGCCGTGTCCAGGACGGTGATCCGTCCCTGCACGCCGAGACGGCCGCGTTCCGTGCGGCCGGGCGGCAGCGGTCGTACCGGGGCACGACGATGGTGACGACGCTCTCGCCGTGCTGGTACTGCTCGGGGCTGGTACGGCAGTTCGGGATCTCGCGGGTGGTGATCGGCGAGGCGGAGACCTTCCGCGGCGGTCATGACTGGCTGGCGGAGCACGGCGTGGAGATCGTGCTGCTCGACGACGCCGAATGCGCGGCGATGATGCGTACGTTCATCGCGGAGCGGCCCGAGCTGTGGCACGAGGACATCGGCCGCGACTGACGGGCACGGCTGACGGGCCGGGTATGTGCGCGGACGCCCCCATGTGCGAAGACGCCCCACGCGGAGCCGGTGCCGCGTGGGGCGTCTGTTGTCCGGCGTCCGGCGTGCTCGCCGGCGTCGTCGCTCGCGGCCGTAGGTCAGACGCCCGCGTACGAGTGCTTGCCGGTGACGAAGATATTGACGCCGTAGTAGTTGAACAGCCAGCAGCCGAAGGCGATCAGCGCCAGATAGGCGGCCTTGCGGCCCTTCCAGCCGGCGGTGGCGCGGGCGTGCAGATAGCAGGCGTACGCGACCCAGGTGATGAAGGACCAGACCTCCTTGGGGTCCCAGCCCCAGTAGCGGCCCCAGGCGTCGCCCGCCCAGATCGCGCCCGCGATGATCGTGAAGGTCCAGAGCGGGAAGACGGCGGCGTTGACGCGGTACGCGAACTTGTCGAGCGTCCCGGAGGCGGGCAGCCGCTCCATCACGGAGGTGGCGAAGGAGCCGGGCTTCAGACCGGTCGCGAGCTTGGTCTCGTACCGCTCACGGAAGAGATAGAGCAGCGTGGCGACCGCGCCGACATAGAAGACCGCGCCGCAGAAGATCGCCGTGGAGACATGGATCCACAACCAGTACGAGTGAAGGGCGGGAACCAATTGGTCACTGTCGGTGTACAAGACAGTGACAGCGAGGCCGAGATCGAGGAGGACCGTGGTGATGAGCGGCAGGCCGATCCAGCGGACGTTCTTCTTCAGCGCGAGGAAGGCGAGATACACACCGACGGCGACGGTGGAGAAGGTGATGTTGAATTCGTACATGTTGCCCCACGGCGCCCGCTGTACGGACAGCGCGCGGGCGACCACACCGGCGGCCTCGATGACCCAGGCGAGGACGGTGAGTGACACGGCGATCCGGCCGTACAGATCGCCCTGCGCGTCACCGCCGTGCGCGCCGGGGCCGTCCGGGATGTCGCGGGTGCCGGACGCCGAGCGGGTGATGATCCTCGGCCGTTCCAGCACGGCTGTCGCGCCGCCCTCGCGCGTGACCTGGACCTTCACCGAACCCGCCGCGGACCCCTGGGCGTCGCCGGTCAGCGCGGCGGCGGTGCGGGCCACCTTGCTGCGGCTGCCGAGCAGCCACTCGGCGATATGCGCGAAGAAGGCCAGCGTGTAGACGGCCATGGAGGAGTAGATCAGCACATTGCTGGTCTGTGCCAGGCTCTCATTGGTTGCTGCGGCGGCGAGATTCACTTCTCAGCCCCTTCGACAGTCTGTTCTGCGGAATCGTCCGCGGGATCAGGCGCGCTGGGCGCCTCTGAATGGAGGGTGCCGGCCAGATCGGCCAGTTCCTCGGGGAGCTTGGCGGACTCGCTGCGGCCGAGTCCCGCCATCTCGACGACGGTGACGCCGTCGGCGCCCCGCACGGCCCGGACCCAGATCCGGCGCCGCTGGATGAAGAGGGAGCCCGCCAGTCCCGCGATGGCGGCGACGGCACCGACCAGGGCCCAGGAGGTGCCGGGCTGCTGTGAGATCTGGAAGCTCGCCCACTCCTTGACCTCCTTCTCGAAGGTGATCGAGCCGGCACCGTCGGGCAGGGTGAGCTTCTCACCGGGCAGCAGGGTCTTCTTCAGGAGATCGCCCTTGGCGTCCTTGAAGGCCTTCAGCTTCCTGGTGTCCAACTGGTACACGTTCTGCGGCAGCCCCGCGTCGACCCCCAGACTGCCGTGGTAGGCGCCGACGTTGAGCACCGGGAAGTCGAGCGCGGGGAAGCGGGAGAACATCTGGCCCGACCCCTTCCCGCCATAGGTCGGTACGAAGAAGGCGGCGAAGCCCAGTTGGTCCTTCTCGCCGTTCTTGTCGCGGTAGCCGTCCATCACCTTGATGGCGCCCGTGGACGAGACGTTGTTGTCGATGGGCAGCAGCGGCACCGCGCCGCTGAAGACCACCTGACCACAGCCGTCCCGGACGGTGACGACGGGGGCGTAGCCGTGGGCGTTCAGATAGACCTTGGTGCCGTCGAGTTCGAGGGGCTTGTTGACCTCGATGACCGACTTCTTCTCCTCGCCGCCCGCCCCGGTGGTGTAGCGGACGTCGGCCTTGTAGGTCCGCGGGGTGCCGAGCTGCGGTCCGCTGCGCTCATAGGTCCCGGTGAACTTGTCCAGGGTGAAGCTGAACGGGACCAGTTCGTCGGTGTCGAAGAGGGAGCCGGACTTGAAGTCGTCGTACTGGGTGAGGGTGTTGGAGAAGCCGTCGCCCTCGACGATCAGCTTGCCGCCCTCCGATTTGAAGAGCTGTCCGGTGGCGAAGGCGACCAGCAGCACGATCAGCGCGATATGGAAGATCAGATTTCCGGCCTCGCGGAGAAAGCCCTTCTCCGCGGCGACCGCGTCAGCGGCGGTATGGACGCGGAAGCGGCGCTTGCGCAGCATCGCGAGCGCGGCCTCGCGGGTGGCCTCGGGCGAGGCCGTGGTGCGCCAGGTGGTGTACGCGGGCAGCCGGGTGAGCCGCTTGGGGGCGCCCGGCGGACGGGAGCGGAGCTGGCCGACGAACTGCCAGGTGCGCGGGACGATACAGCCGATCAAGGAGATGAACAGCAGGATGTAGATCGCGGAGAACCACACCGAGCTGTAGACGTGGAAGAGCTGGAGCTTGTCGTAGACCGGGGCCAGCGTCTCGTGCCGGTCCTTGAAGTCCTGGACCTTCAGTTCGTCGACACCGGCCTGCGGGATCAGCGAACCGGGGATGGAGCCGAGGGAGAGGAGGAAGAGCAGGATCAGCGCGACCCGCATGGAGGTGAGCTGCCGCCAGAACCAGCGGAGCCAGCCGACGAGTCCGAGCGTGGGGCCGCCGATGACGGTCTCCTCGCGGGGCGCGGTGGAGAGCTGGGAGCCCGCGGCGCCGAGTTCACGCGCGTCCCGTGCCTCGGAGGCCGCCCGGTCGGCCGCGGCCGCTTCCGCCGCCGTCCCCGCCGAGGTCTCCGTCGGCGTCCCGTCCGCCGTGCCGTCCCTCGCGCCGTCCGTCGACTCCGCCGCCGTTGTCCCGCCGCTCATGGAAGCCTTGCTCATGGAACTAGATCCCCACCGTGAAGCCGTTGGACCAGCCCTGCATCTCCTGCACGATGCTGTCCCACGCACCGGTCAGCAGCAGCAGACCGGTCGCGATCATCATCGCGCCGCCGATCCGCGTCACCCAGACGTAATGGCGCTTGACCCAGCCGAACGCGCCCAGTGCCTTGCGGAACGCCACCGCCGCGAGCACGAACGGCGCACCGAGACCGAGGCAGTACGCGACGGTCAGTATGGCCCCCCGGCCGGCGCTCGCCTCACTGAAGGCGAGGGCGTTGACGGAGGAGATGGTCGGACCGAGACAGGGCGTCCAGCCGATCCCGAAGAGCGCGCCCAGCAAGGGGGCTCCCGCCAGACCGGTCACCGGACGCCGGTGGAAGCGGAATTCACGCTGGGTGAGCCAGGGCATCAGCCCCAGGAAGAACACACCCATCACGATCATCAGCCCGCCGAGCACCTTGGAGAGGATCTCCCGATGCCCCTGGAGCGTCGCCCCGAAGTAGCCGAAGAGCGCGCCGCCCGAGACGAAGACCGCGGTGAAGCCGACCACGAACAGCGTGGCGCCGACGACCATCCGGCCGCGTCTGGTCTCGGCCAGATCGGTGCCGCTGACGCCGGTGACATACGAGAGATAGCCGGGCACGAGCGGCAGCACACAGGGCGAGAAGAAGGAGACGAGCCCACCGAGCAGCGCGATCGGCAGCGCGATCAGCAGCGCTCCGCTGTAGACCGTCTCATTCATGCCCGAGGCCGCGACGAGAACCTGCACGGGATCACTTCTCCGCGATCAGCGGGTCGATCATCTTGCGCAGCTTCTCCTCGTTGAGCGCCATCAGCGAGCGGGCGGCGATCCTGCCGTCCCGGTCGAGCACGATGGTGGAGGGGATGGACTGCGGATTGAGACTGCCCTTGGGGAAGCCGTTGACGATCAGCTTGCCCATCGGGTCGTACAGGCTCGGGTAGGGGACGCCGTAGTCCTTCTCGAAGGCGAGCGCGGGGCCCTTGTTGGGATCGCGGGTGTTGATCCCGACGAACGCGACCCCCTGGGACTCGGTCTCCCTGGCGACCTTCGCGAAGTGCTTGGCCTCCTGGCGGCAGGGCGGGCACCAGGAGCCCCAGACGTTGAGCACGACGATCTTGCCCTTGAGATCGGCCACATCGAGCTTCGCGCCGTCGAGAGTCTCGCCCGCGATCTTGTTGACAGGCCGGCGTTCCGCCACCGCGACGGTGGAGATACCACCGGTGTTCGTCACGAAATTGGTGTCGCCGCCACCACCGGACTTACCCCCGCCGCCGCACGCCGAGAGCGTCAGCGCCGCCGCGACGGCCACGACCGGCGTGATGGCGCGGAGCCTGCGGTCGGAGCGGCGTAGGGGGGCGCGGCCTGAGTTCATGTGAAAAGTTTCGCATGGGCGTTTCGAGGATCTTGGGCACCCCCCTCGGTGCCCGTTAGGCCCCTTGTCAGGCTGCCTTAAAGAAGGCGTTCCAGCCGCCGGCCGGGGACTGTCCGACCTCCAGCGTACGGAGCCTGGCGAGTACGGCCGGGTCCTGGACATCGAGCCAGTCAGTGAACTGGCGGAAGGAGACCAGCCGTACGTCCTTCTTCTCCGCCATCCGCTTCAGAGCCTCTTCGACGGCGTCCATATAGATTCCGCCGTTCCACTGCTCGAAGTGGTTGCCTATGAAGAACGGCGCGCGATTCGTCTCGTACGCCCGGCGGAAACCGCCGAGATAGGCGCCGGTGGCCTGTCTGCGCCAGCCCGCGTAACGGGAGGTCCTGCCCCTGGTCGCGTTCACGGACTGATTGGCGAGCATGTTGTAGTCCATGGAGAGGACTTCGAAGGAATGACCGGGGAACGGTACACCCTGAAGCGGAAGGTTCCAGACGCCATGCGTTTTGTCCGGCCATATCTGGGTGCCGCCCGGGGAGCTGGCGTCATAGCGCCATCCCAGCTTCTTCGCGGTCGGCAGCAGTTTTCCCTGGCCGAGCAGACACGGCGTACGGCCGCCTATGAGTTCCTTGCGGTAGTCGAAGGGCAGCGGGTCGAGATCGGTCCAGCCGCTGTTCGTACGCCACTCCGTGACAAAGGACACGGCCTGGTCGATCTCGCTGCGCCACTGCTCCGGGGTCCAGTTGCCCACCGAGCCCGAGCCGCCGCAGAAGTGTCCGTTGAAGTGGGTGCCGATCTCATGGCCGTCCAGCCATGCCTGCCGCACATTCCGGAGTGTGTCCTTGATATGGGCGTCGGTGAGATAGCCGATGTCGGACGCGCCGACGGGATTGTTCGGCGGGCGGTAGAGGGTCTTCTTCGACTCGGGCAGCAGATAGATACCGGAGAGGAAGAAGGTCATGGCCGCGCCGTGGTTCTCGGCGAGTTCGAGAAAGCGCGGAAAGAGACCGTTGCCGACCTCACCCGCCCCGTCCCAGGAGAAGACCACGAACTGCGGCGGGGTCTCGCCGGGTTCGAGGGGAACAGGCGCGGGCGGCTGGCGCGGCTGCTTTCCGGTGTCGGCGGTGGAACCGTCGCCGATCAGTCTGACGTCTCTGCCGGTGGGACGGGAACGGGGTGCCGGTTTTCCGCTCTCACCACCGCCTTCGCCTCCGTCGGAAGGACGCGGTGTACCGGCGCCGACGGTGTCGCCGGATCTGGTGGAGCCGGTGGAGCCGCATCCCGCGATTCCGGTCGCGACGGCACCCATCCCGGCCATACCGGCTCCGAGCAGACCCCTTCGGCTGATCTCCCGCATACAGATCCCATCCGCGTTCATCTCGTCCGTATGCCGCTCGTACGAGTTTTACAAGCGGCAATACGAGAGAGGTCGTACTGAACGCGGAGGTTCCATGACTTGTCATATCTTTACTGATGTCCAACGAGAACCGACCGGCGGCGGCCCATGCCTGCGGGAGTCCATACCTGCCGCGGTCCGCGCCTGCGGCGGACCCCCGCCCTATGCCCCGAAAGCCTTGGCTCCGCCCTTCACCGGCTTGGCACCGGCGAGGAGATGGGCGGGGACGAGATCACGGGCCGGCTCGGAGTAGGCGACGGCGACGATCTTGTCGCCGTGGTACGTGAAGCTCGTCAGGGACGCGAGTGTGCACTGCCGCCGGCGCGGATCGTGCCAGAGCCGGCGCCGCTCGACAAAGCTGCGCACGATCCAGATCGGCAGTTGATGGCTGACGCAGACCGCCTCATGGCCGCGGGCCGCGTCACGGGCGTCGTCCAGCGCGCCCATCATCCGTGTGACCTGATCGATGTACGGCTCGCCCCAGGACGGCCGGAAGGGATTGGTCAGATGCTTCCAGTTGGCGGGCTTGCGCAGCGCGCCGTCACCGACACCGAAGGCCTTGCCCTCGAAGATGTTCGCGGCCTCGATCAGCCGGGCGTCGGTGCCGAGGGGCAGTCCATGGGACGTGGCGATCGGCGCCGCCGTCTCCTGGGCACGCTCCAGCGGGGAGGCGACGACATGGGTGATGTCACGGTCCGCGAGATGCTCGGCGACCCGGTCGGCCATCCGTCGGCCCAGCTCGGAGAGGTGATAGCCGGGACGGCGGCCGTAGAGGACACCGTCGGGGTTGTGGACCTCGCCGTGCCGCATGAGATGGACGACGGTCACATCGTCCGGGCCGTTCAGGTCGCTCATGTCGTTCGGGGCGCTCATGCGGCGTTCTCCGGCTTCTTCGGCGTCTCCGGTTCGGTGGCTTCCGCGGCGGCCCGAGCGGCGGCCGGCAGTGCGGCGGCGATCCGCTCGATCGCGCGCTCGTCGTGCGTGGTGGAGACGAACCACGACTCGAAGGAGGACGGCGGCAGATAGACGCCATCCGCGAGCAGCGAGTGGAAGAAGGGGGTGAAGCGGAAGGACTCCTGCTTCTTGGCGTCCTCGTAGTCGCGCACCTCGTCGGCCGTGAAGAAGACGGAGAACATATTGCTCGCCGTCTGCACCCGGTGGGCGACGCCCTCCTTGCTGAGCGCGTCCGTCACCAGTCGCTGGATCTGGACAGAGGCCGCGTCGACCTTCTCGTACGCCGCGTCGTCCAGCAGCCGGAGCTGCGCGAGGCCGGCGGCGGTGGCGACAGGGTTCCCCGAGAGCGTGCCGGCCTGGTAGACGGGCCCCGCCGGGGCGAGTCGTCCCATGACATCGGCCCGGCCGCCGAACGCGGCGGCGGGGAAGCCACCGCCCATGACCTTGCCGAAGGTCATCAGATCGGGTGCGACACCGTCGATGCCGTACCAGCCGGCCTTCGACGTACGGAAACCGGTCATGACCTCGTCGGAGATGTACAGCGCGCCGTCGGCGGCGCAGAGCTCCTTGAGCCCGGCGTTGAAGCCGTCGCGCGGCGGCACGACGCCCATGTTGCCCGGCGATGCCTCGGTGATCACACAGGCGATCTCGCCGGGGTGCGCGGCGAAGGCCTGCCGTACGGCGTCCAGATCGTTGTACGGCAGGACGATGGTGTCGCCGGCCTGGGCACCGGTCACACCGGGCGTGTCCGGCAGCCCGAAGGTGGCGACCCCGGACCCGGCCGCGGCGAGGAGCGCGTCGACATGGCCGTGGTAGCAGCCGGCGAACTTCACGACCTTCGCGCGCCCGGTGAACCCACGGGCGAGCCGGATCGCGGACATGGTCGCCTCGGTGCCCGACGACACCAGCCGTACCTGCTCGACGGGGGCCACCCGGGCCACGATCTCCTCGGCGAGCGCGACCTCGCCCTCACCCGGAGTCCCGAAGGACGTACCGCGGGCTACCGCCGCCTGGACCGCTTCGATGACCTCCGGGTGGGAATGACCGAGAATCATCGGCCCCCAAGAACATACGAGGTCGACATATTCACGACCGTCCGCATCGATGAGGTATGGACCGTTACCGGACACCATGAACCGGGGCGTACCACCCACCGCGCGGAAGGCACGGACGGGAGAGTTCACGCCGCCGGGCGTCACGAGGGCCGCGCGGTCGAAGAGCGTCTGCGAAACTGGGGCGTCATAGGGGAAGCTCACGCAATCCATGGTGTCAGAGCCTCGGACGTTCTTGCGGACAGGTGTTTCACCGCACGCTCGTGGGGGAGGTCACTGTCACGATGATCGGGTTGCGCGGCCGGGGCTGCGAGTGGTCGGGTGGAGATATGCATCGCGGTGGCGGACTGGGCGAGGGGACCGACGACCTGGGTCCCGAGCCTGCCCGGCGTGGAAAGCACCGGCGCCGCGAACACAAGGCGCGTGAGCAACCTCCGGGAAGCGAACAACGTCCGGAGAGCAGGAGTGGTGGCCGGGTGGGGGTGACCTACAAGTACTTCGGTGCGCCCGACGGAGCCACGGCCGCCCGTGTCCCCATTTCCATGCGCCCGGAGGAACTGGGCGGGGACGAGCTTGGCATGGGTGGCATGTTCACCAAGATCAAGCCCGAGACGATCGCGGCGATGGTCCTCACGGGCATCCAGGGCATGCCCCTCCACAAGGTCCCCCCACTGGAACTGGTCGTCCTCCACCCCGACTACGCCGTGGTCAAGCTCCCGATGACGGTGGTGGACCCGCTGCGCGGCATAGGAGAGGAATCGGTGGGCGCCGCGGCCTTCATCTGGTCCACGGTCCCCGACCGAGGCGGCCCGAGGGACGCGTACAACGTCTACCAACTGCTGCACGAATGGCAGGACTTCAGCCACCGCCTCCACGAGGCGGGGCATCAGCCGTACTGCCTGGTCTGGCCCTGACCTGCGCAGTTGGGGCCCACTGACGGACGCCTGGTCCGGCGCCGTCCGCGGGCCCCGACGCGCTCTGTCGGCCTGGGGTCAGGGGGAATGTCCTCGACGCCGCATTGGGATTCTGCCGGTGGCCGTCGGAAGGATGTCGGCATGCGGCGCCTGTGCCGAGGTCGGCGGGAAAAGGACTGCTTCTTTGGGCGGGGCGGGTTATTCGCAGCCGACGCCGTCGCCGTCCCTGTCCAGGTGGCGTCCGTAGCCGGGGTCGCCGGTGTGGACCGGGGCCGCGCCCGCTGCTCGGGCCGCCGTGCAGTTGGCGTAGTACGTGGAGCCGCCTGAGTCGTCCGAGGTGTCGCTGCCCTCGTCGTCGGCCGGGGCGGCGGCAGGGGCGACGGTGACGCGGACCGTTTTCGTCTTCGTGACGGTCGGGGCCGGCTTCGCGCTCGCCGTCACTGTTGTGGCGGGGAGGGGCTCGGCGGTGGTGGTCGCCGTCGTCGTGACCGTCACCGAGGGGTGGGGCTTCTCGCTCACCGTCTGCCCGGATTTCGTGCCGTCGTCGGCCGCGCCGATGGCGGCGCCGACAAACAGCAGCAGCGCGGCGCACGGGAGGAGGACCCGCTTCCGCGTCCACCCGGGCCTGCTCGGCGGGGGTATGGACGGCACGTACGGGTTCGGGGCCCCGGAAGGGTGGGGCGGCTGAGGGGGCTGGCCCCAGGGCGGTTGCTGAGGCGGCTGGTTGTACGACATGCGTCCCCCTATGGGTGGTTCGAGAGGGACGAACGTATCGGGGGCGCCCAGAGGTATGGAGGGTATGTGCGCTCTTGGTGACACACCTGTGACCGAAGCGTGCAGAGCGGGAGATGGCCCCGCCGCGCCCTGGTGGTGGGCGCGGCGGGGAGGGTGGGTGTGGTGGGGAAGGGTGGTGGGGAAACAGCGTCAGAAGGTGAGCTTCCAGCTGTCGATGTAGCCCGTGTCGTAGGCGTAGACGTCCTGCACGCGGAGTTTCCAGGTGCCGTTGGCGGGGATCGCGGAGGCGTCGACGGTGTAGGTCTCGTGTACGTCGTCGGCGCTGTCGCTGTTGGAGTTCTTCAGGCGGTGGGCCGTGCCGTCGGAGCCGATCAGATCGATCACCAGGTCACCGCGCCAGGTGTGGACGATGTCGACCGTGACCTGGAGGTCGCTGGGGGCGCCGCCGTCGTGGCCGGTGACGACGAGGGCGGATTCGGCCGGGTCGCCGCCGCCGTCGGGGATGTTCACATTGCCGGGGTTGACGAAGAAGTCACCGCCGGAGGGGATGACGGTCCAGGGGAAGGCCGCCGTGGTCGAGTTCCCGCCGGAGGTCTTCACGGTGACGGTGGGGGTGAAGTCACCGGCCTCCGTCGGACTGCCGGAGATCAGACCGGTGGTGGCACCGATCGTCAGACCGCCGGGCAGGCCGGAGGCGGTGTACGTCAGACCGCCCGCCTGGCTGGTCGCCGCGTCGATCTGAAGGGCGGCCGGCTGGCCGACGGCCGCTTCCTGGGCGGCGGGCGGGCTCAACGTGATGTGGTTGACGAAGCGCTGGCCGACGTTGACGGCCGCCCAGGTGTTGCCGACCGTCTCGTACGCCTCGCTGGACCGGCCGAACAGGTCGGCGGCCGCCTGGAGGGTGGCGACGCGGGCGCCCGCGTAGTCCGTGGTGGAGGTCATGTAGAGGGTCAGCGCCCGGTACCAGACGTTGAAGGCGTTGTGCAGGCCGAGGCCCGGAACCGGCTCGTTGTCGTAGGTGGGGCTGTGGTAGGCGGCGCCGTTGATGGTCTTGTTTCCGCTGCCCTCGGCGAGCAGATAGAAGTAGTGGTTCGCCACACCGGAGGAGAAGTGCGGGTCGAGTCCCTCGGTGGCGGTGGACCAGTAGTCCTGGGAGATGCCGTCCTTGGAGGGCTCGTCCATGTAGCGCAGCGGGGTGCCGTCGCCGTTGATGTCGATCAGTTCGCCGACCTCGTAGTCGGGGACGTCGTTCGGGTTGTTGGCGAAGAACTCGACGGCGGCGGCCATGATGTCGCTCGTCCCCTCGTTCAGACCGCCGGACTCGCCGTTGTAGTAGTACAGGTTGGCGGTGGTGGAGGTGACGCCGTGGGTCATCTCGTGGGCGGCGACATCGAGCGCGGTCAGCGGGTTGACGTTGTCGAAACCGTCGCCGTAGGTCATGCAGAAGCAGTCGTCGTCCCAGAAGGCGTTGACGTACTCGTTGCCGTAGTGGACCCGGGAGTAGCCGCCGACGCCGTCGTTGGCTATGCCGTTGCGGCCGAACTGGTCGTGGTAGAAGTCGAACGTCTTCCGCGCGCCGTAGGCGGCGTCCACGGCCGCGGTCTGGCGGTCGGCCACCGTCCCGTCGCCCCAGAGGTCGTCGGCGTCGGTGAAGAGCGTTCCGGTGCCGGACGTGCGGCCGTTGAGGTCGTACGTCCTGTGGTTGCCGCCCTGCGTCTCGGTCAGTTCGTAGACATCGCCGTTGCGGACGCTGCCGACCTGCACCTTGCCGCTGAACTGGCCGTTGCCCACCCCGGCGTGCTTCGTGTCGAACTCCTGGAGCTTCTTGCCGCTCCTGGCGTCGGTCACGACGTGCAGCTCGCTGGGCGTGCCGTCCTCCCGTACACCGTCGACGACGGATTCCCAGGCCAGGGTGGACACGCCGTCCTTCGCCCAGACGACCTGCCGCGGCGCTCCGTCCGGGACGGGCTCGCCGGTCCCCTCGGTCCTGGCGGTGGCCAGGGCCGTCTTCTTCGCCGCCGCGGCCGGGACGGTCGCCTTGGTCGTCGGCACGGATATCGCCCCGTCCGACGCCCAGGTGACGGTGACAGCGGGCGCGGTGGCGGAGGCGGAGGCAGGTGCGGATGCGGAGGAGGCGGAGCCGGTGGCGCCGCCCGTACGCGCGCCGGCGCGCTCGTGGACCACCAAGTCGCCGCCGAGAACGGGGAGTCCGGCGTAGGTCCGCTCGTAACGGGTGTGCACGGTGCCGTCTGCGTCCTTGACGACGTCCTTCGGCAACAGCTTCTCCTTGCCGCCCAGCTTCAGGGAGCGGGCGGTGACGGCCCCGGCGTCGGCCGCCGCCTTGAGCAGCTTCTCCCTCTGCCCGGGGGAGAGCTCGACGGGTCTCGCGCCGAGTCCGGGCTCGTTCACGGTCTGCCGCGACGCGCCGTCCGCGTCGGCCGGGCCGGCCGGCCCGGCGACGGCGCCCGTGGCAGGGAGGACCGATACGAAGAGCGCGGCCACGGTGATGGCCGCGGCCGTCACCACGCGCCGACGGTGAGGTGAAGCGGCCATGTCCGTAAGGGAGTTACGAGAGGTGCGGGACGTACGGGACATACGGGGGGTGTGCGTCACTCCTGGTGCTCCTTCTGTCCGGCTTGCTCATGACGGCAGGGAGATGTGCGATGTGGATGTGACGACCGCGCGGTGTGTTGATCGTTTCAGCGGAAGATGTATTTTGTCAGCAGCGCGAGACAACGTTGTCTCAAAGCACACACGCCAGTGCGAGGTTGGACAGTGGCCTATGCCGGAGTCACGTGCACCTTTACGCGGCGGCAACACGGAGGTGACATCCGCTTTGGCCATTTCCGTCATGGGCATGGCTAAAACAGATCGCGTCGGCGTGTCCGTCGAACCTCCACGGAATCACGGTCGCCCCGCGCTACAGTGATCTCGGATCGCGGGTACGAATCCCGCCGTCGGCCCCGTGTCGATGTGATCGAGCCGGCGTGACCGAGCAGCAATGCGCCCCCTCCTCGCGGAGGGGGCGTTTTCGTCGCGTCCTCCCGGGAGGGCGTTCTCGTCGCGGCCCGGGAGGGCGTTCTCGTTACGCCCCGGGCCCGCTGCCTGGCCCCGGGACACGGGAACCGGCCCCGGGGGGATACGGGAAGGCGGTCACCCGGCGGGGATACGGGAAGGCGGTCAGCCCTCCCCGTCCTCCTCGTCCTCCCCGCCCTCCAAGTCGCCCTCTGTCTCCAGGAAAACCTTCCGCAGCTCGTCCAGTACCGCCGGGTCCGGCTTCGCCCACATACCGCGGGACTCCGCCTCCAGCAGGCGTTCCGCGATGCCGTGGAGGGCCCAGGGGTTGGCCTCCTGGAGGAAGGCGCGGTTCTCCGGGTCCAGGACATAGGTCTCGGTCAGCTTGTCGTACATCCAGTCGGCGACCACGCCCGTCGTCGCGTCGTACCCGAAGAGATAGTCGACGGTCGCGGCAAGCTCGAAGGCGCCCTTGTAACCATGGCGGCGCATCGCCTCGATCCAGCGGGGGTTGACCACACGGGCGCGGAAAACGCGCGACGTCTCCTCCACCAGCGTGCGCGTACGGACGGTCTCCGGACGGGTGGAGTCACCGATGTACGCCTCCGGTGCCGTGCCCTTCAGCGCGCGGACCGTGGCGACCATCCCGCCGTGGTACTGGAAGTAGTCGTCGGAGTCCGCGATGTCGTGCTCGCGCGTGTCGGTGTTCTTCGCGGCCACCGCGATGCGCTTGTACGCGGTCTCCATCTCGGCGCGGGCGGGCCGGCCGTCGAGTTCACGGCCGTACGCGTAGCCGCCCCACACCGTGTAGACCTCGGCGAGATCGGCGTCCGTACGCCAGTCGCGGCTGTCGATGAGCTGGAGGATGCCCGCGCCGTACGTACCGGGCCGGGAGCCGAAGATACGGGTGGTGGCCCGGCGCTCGTCACCGTGCGCCGCCAGATCGGCCTGGGCGTGGGCGCGGATGTGGTTCGCCTCGGCGGGCTCGTCCAGCGACGCGGCCAGCCGTACCGCGTCGTCCAGCAGCCCGATCGCGTGCGGGAAGGCGTCACGGAAGAAGCCGCTGATGCGGAGGGTGACATCGATACGGGGCCGGCCCAGCTCCTCGGGTGCGATCGGCTCCAGACCGGTGACCCGGCGCGAGGCGTCGTCCCAGACGGGCCTGATCCCCAGGAGCGCGAGGGCCTCGGCGATGTCGTCGCCGGATGTGCGCATCGCGCTCGTACCCCACAGCGAGAGCCCGACCGAGGTCGGCCAGTCGCCGTTGTCGGTGCGGTAGCGCTCCAGGAGGGAGTCGGCGAGGGCCTGTCCGGTCTCCCAGGCGAGCCGGCTCGGGACGGCCTTGGGGTCGACGGAGTAGAAGTTACGGCCGGTCGGGAGCACATTGACCAGTCCGCGCAGCGGTGATCCGGACGGGCCCGCCGGTACGAACCCGCCGTTCAGCGCGTGCACCACATGGTCGATCTCGTCCACGGTGCCGGCCAGCCGCGGCACGACCTCACGGGCCGCGAAATCGAGGATGTCGGCGATCTGCTTCGGGTCGGCGGGAACGGGACCCGGGGCGAACGAGCTGTCGGCCCCGGCACCGGTCGCGCCGTCCGACGCCTCACCGACCACGGGTCCGGACGGATCCCCGGCCACGACGCGCGCCACCGCCGCCGGGTCCCACCCCGCGTCCTCCATCGCCTGGACGAGCGCGCGGGCCCGCCGCTCCGTCTCGTCGGCGCCGGTACGGGTCGCGGCCGACTCGTCCAGGCCCAGCGCCTCGCGCAGCCCGGGGAGGGAGGTCGTACCGCCCCAGATCTGGCGGGCGCGCAGGATGGCGAGGACCAGATTGACCCGCGCCTCGCCGGTCGGCGCGCCGCCCAGGACATGCAGTCCGTCGCGGATCTGCGCGTCCTTGACCTCGCACAGCCAGCCGTCGACATGGAGCAGGAAGTCGTCGAACCCGTCGTCGTCCGGCCGGTCTTCGAGGCCGAGGTCGTGGTCGAGCTTCGCGGCCTGGATCAGCGTCCAGATCTGCGCGCGGATCGCGGGCAGCTTCGCCGGGTCCATGGCGGAGATCGCCGCGTACTCGTCGAGGAGCTGCTCCAGGCGCGCGATGTCGCCGTACGACTCGGCGCGCGCCATGGGCGGTACGAGATGGTCCACAAGCGTGGCGTGTACGCGCCGCTTGGCCTGCGTACCCTCGCCCGGGTCGTTGACCAGGAACGGATAGATCAGCGGCAGATCACCCAGCGCGGCATCGGGGGCACAGGCGGCCGAGAGACCGGCGTTCTTGCCGGGCAGCCACTCCAGATTGCCGTGCTTGCCGAGGTGGATCATGGCGTCGGCGCCGAAGCCGCCGTCCTCGCGGTCGGCCTGGATCCAGCGGTACGCGGCCAGATAGTGGTGCGACGGCGGCAGATCGGGGTCGTGGTAGATCGCGATGGGGTTCTCGCCGAAGCCGCGCGGCGGCTGGATGAGGATCAGCAGATTGCCGCGCCGGAGGGCGGCGAGCACGATGTCACCGTCCGGGTCCCCGCCCGAGGCGGCACGGCTGCGGTCCACGAACATCTCGCCGGGCGGCGGTCCCCAACGCTCCTCGACGGACTCCCGCAGCGCGGCGGGGAGTTTCCCGTACCACCGCCGGTAGTCGGCGGCCGGGATGCGGACCGGGTTACGGGCGAGCTGCTCCTCGGTGAGCCACTCCTGGTCATGGCCGCCGGCCTCGATGAGCGCGTAGATCAGCTCGTCGCCGTCGCCCGACTCCAGACCGGGGACTTCCTCGTCACCGAAGTCGTAGCCCTCGGCGCGCAGTTCGCGCAGCAGGGCCACGGCGCTGGCGGGGGTGTCCAGGCCGACGGCGTTGCCGATACGGGAGTGCTTGGTCGGGTACGCGGAGAGCACCAGCGCGAGGCGCTTGTCCGCGTTCGGACGGTGGCGCAGCCGGCCGTGGCGTACGGCGATTCCGGCGACCCGGGCGGAGCGCTCGGGGTCGGCGACGTAGGCGGGAAGGCCGTCCTCGTCGATCTCCTTGAAGGAGAACGGGACGGTGATGAGCCGGCCGTCGAACTCCGGCACCGCGACCTGCGACGCGGCGTCCAGCGGGGACAGCCCCTCGTCGCTGGACTCCCAGGTGGCGCGGCTGGTCGTGAGGCACAGGGCTTGGAGGATCGGTACGTCGAGCGCGGCCAGGGCGCCCGCGTCCCATGCCTCGTCGTCGCCGCCCGCCGAGGCCTCGGCGGGCCGGGTGCCGCCGGCGGCGAGCACGGTGGTGATGATGACGTCGACGCCGCTCAGCGCCTCCAGCAGTGCGGGCTCGGGCGCGCGCAGCGAGGACACGTAGATGGGGACGGCGCGGCCGTCGGCGTCTTCGATGGCGTCGCACAGGGTGTCGACGAAGGCGGTGTTGCCGCTCAGATGGTGCGCGCGGTAGTAGAGCACCGCGACGAGCGGGCGGACCTCGTGCGGGCGGACCGCGTCCGGGCGGACCGCGTCCGGGCCGTCCGTGGTGGCGTGGCTGGCTGCGGTGGCGTGACTGCCCGCCGTCGTGCGACTGCCTTCGGTGGTGTGGCGCTCGGCTTGGTGGCCGGCTCGGTGCTCGCCCCTGCGCTCGGCCCGGCCCCAGGTGGGCGCCGCGGCGGGCGGCTCGAAGCCGTGGCCGGTCAGCAGGACGGTGTCGGAGAGGAAGCGGGCGAGCTGCTCCAGGTTGGCGGGACCGCCGTGGGCGAGATACGCGTGCGCCTCGGCGGCGATTCCGATGGGGACGGTGGAGGCCTCCATCAACTGGGCGTCCGGGGCCTGTTCGCCGGTCAGGACCACGACGGGCGGACGGCTGGTGAAGGGCGTGCGCGGCGCCGGCCCCTCCGCGTCCCCGTCCCCATCTTCGTCCGCGTCGGCGCTTCGGCCGGCCGCGCCGTCGCCGAGGAGGAGATCGATCCCGTCCTGCCAGGCGCGCAGTCCGCCGAGGAGGCGTACGACGACAAGGCCGACACCCTCCAGCAGCGCGGGCAGTTCGTCGAGCGCGAGCCGGGCCGGATTGGCGTACCGGTACGGGACCGGACCGCCCGCAGCACGGGCGCTGAGCAGATCGGTGTCGGACGTCGACAGGAGCAGGATCATGCGGCGTCTGCCTTCCTCGGGGTCCGCGCCCCGGGCGGTAGGGAGGACGGCGGGAGTTCCTGGCTCACCCGGCTGCTGCCGGGCTCACAGTGGCGGGACCGCGCCGGATTCTCACCGGGCTTCCTCCCCTGACGCCGTCGCTGGCGTTGACGGGCACCGGACCCGTCGTCTGCATAGTAGGACGAGATCAGTTACTCCGGCTCACACCGGCCCACTCCGTCTCACTATGAATAGCCACACGTTTCGGGCTCTCCACTCCGGCTCACACCGGCTCACTCCGCCCCACTCCGGGAAGTTCGCTCACGCACCGCTCACGCAATCCGTGGAGGATCCGAGCCCCTGACCAGCGCATTCACCATTCTCCCCTACCGCCTCCGCCCAGGGCAACGGCGGACACAGAAGAGCCCCGGCCGCGTGTGCGGCCGGGGCTCTCTGGTTGTTCGGCTACGACGATCCTTCGCCGCAGCGTAGGCACGGGATGGTGACGGGGCCGCCGCTGGTGACCATCACGGTGGGCCCCGGACCTGGACACTGGCGGCGCCCGGATCGCTGGCTCCTGATGGTGCGCCACAGACGCTGGCACTCGCGGACCGCGGCCATCTGCTGGTCGCGTTCAGATGCGCTCATACCAGCACCATAGGGTCCAGCCAGGTCAGTTCGGGCCCGATTCGCACTCCACCTCACAGTCGTTGTCCCCGCAGGACGGCACGTGCTGGCACTCGGCTGCGGCCACGGCCTTCGGGCCGACCTGCCACAGCTCGGCATCCAGTTCGAAGCCGGCCGATTCGATGGCGGCCTGGGTGGCTGCCAGGAT
>NZ_JBSGVS010000035.1:0-94038 GCF_053608565.1 Streptomyces sp. NPDC055025 | reverse complement strand
TCTGGCGTTGACTTTTGGCACGCTGTTGAGTTCTCAAGGAACGGACGCTTCCTTTGTACTCACCCTCACGGGCTTTCCTCCGGGCTTTCCCTTCGGTCCTGCTGTTGTTCTCTTCTTGCTTGTCTTGCTGTCTTGCGTTTCCGACTCTATCAGACTCTTTCGTGTCCGATTCCCCGTCGGAGCGGGGCTGCTTTCCAGTTCTTCGCTTTCGCGTTTCCCTTTCCGGCGATTCCGACTCTAGCAGATCCTTTCGGGCCTGATTCCCAGTCAGAGGGGGCTGCCTTCCCGGCCCTTGGGCCGTTCCGACGTCTCAAACCCTAGCGGATTTCCCGGGCGGCTCATAATCAAGCCTTCGAAATGAAATTCGGCATGCCGAAATACACCCCGGCTGGGAGACCGTGCTGAGTTGAGGTGCCGCTGCTGCGGCGTAAGTGGCTGCCGTGGATCCGTTTCGGTCCCGTGACAACTCGAAGAACCTTACGGATCGCCCTGGGGTGTGTCAAACGAACCCCCAGCCCCCCGCTCCCCGCCCCGCCAGGCTCCCCCCTAGCCCAGGTCCGTCAGCCGTCCGCCGGCGTCCGGCTGGGCGTGCTCCACGCGGCGCAGCAGGCGGATCAGCATCTCGCCGAGGCCCCGGCGCTCGTCGCCCGAGAGGTCCTGGAGCAGTTCCTCCTCGAAGCGGGAGGCCATCCGCATCGCCTCCAGCCACTTCGTGCGGCCCTCGTCCGTCAGCTCGACGATCACCCGGACCCTGTTGTTCTCGTCGCGGTCGCGCGTGACCAGACCGTCGCCGGCCATGCGGTCGATGCGGTGGGTCATCGCGGCCGGGGTGAGTCCGAGGCGCTTGGCGAGTTCGCCGGGGCCCAGGCGGTAGGGGGCTCCCGAGACCACGAGGGTCTTCAGGACCTCCCACTCGGCGTTGCTGATCCCCAGCTCGGCGAGGTGGCGTCCGTACGAGACGTTCATACGGCGATTGAGCCTGCCCAGCGCCGAGACGACCTTCTCCACCTGGGGGTCGAGGTCATGGAACTCGCGCTGATAGGCCGCGATCTGCTCGTCGAGGCTCGGTTCCTGGAGACCCGACGGGCCGGGTTTCTCGGGGGTGTCTGGCATCAGGGCAGTATCCCACGTACCTCTGCTGGCATTGAAGTCCTTCACTGTGTATTGTTGAAGTCCTAACTTTAGCTTCGAAGTCTTCAAGCTTGAGTGTCTTCTCCGTACCACTACTTCGTACCGCTACTTCGTACCGCTCCTTCGCGGTCGTGCGATCTTCTGAGGCAGGTGAGTGTGACCAGGGCTATGGGCGCTGCGATGCGCCGGATCCAGGCAGGGAACGCGCTGAGCGCTTTCGGGCTCGGGTTCACGGTTCCGTATCTCTACGTGTATGTCGCTCAGGTCCGGCACCTGGGCGCGAGTACGGCCGGTGCCGTGCTGGCGGTCTTCGCCCTGGCCGCGCTGGTCGTCCTGCCGTTCACCGGGCGGGTCATCGACCGGCGCGGGCCGCTGCCCGTGCTGGTGACGGGGGCTGTGCTGGCGTCCGTGGGGGCGTTCGCCATGGGGCTGTCCTGGAGCGTCGTGACGGCGGTCCTGTCCGCCGCGCTGCTGGGCGCCGGGACCGCCGTCATGCAGCCCGCGCTGGCCACGATGATCGTGTGGTGCTCCACCCCGTCGACGCGGACCCGGGCCTTCGCCACCCAGTTCTTTCTGGCGAACCTGGGGCTCGGGGTCGGTGGGCTGATCGGTGGGCAGATCGTCGACGAGAGCCGGCCGGGCACGTTCACGCTGCTCTTCTGCGTCGAGGCCGCGATGTTCCTCGTACTGGCGGCCATCGCCGCCACGGTCCGGCTGCCCCGGCCGGCCGGGGTCACCCTCGCGGTCAGGGACGCCACGGGTGGCGGGGTGCGGGCGATGCTCGGGCATCAGGCCATGGTCCGGCTCTGTGTGCTCGGGTTCGTGCTGTTCTTCGCGTGCTACGGGCAGTTCGAGTCCGGGCTCGCCGCGTACGGCACCGAGGCCGCCGGGATCGACCCGTCGACGCTCGGGATCGCGCTGGCGGCGAACACGGCGGTGATCGTCGTCGCTCAGTTCGGCGTGCTGCGGCTGGTCGAGCGGCGCAGGCGCAGCCGGGTGATCGCGGCGGTCGGGCTGATCTGGACGTTCGCCTGGATCATCGCGGGGTTCGCGGGGCTCGGTCACGGCAGCGAGACGATGGCGACGGCCGCGTTCGTCTCCACGTACGCGCTGTTCGGGCTCGGCGAGGCGATGCTGTCGCCGACCGTGGCGCCGCTGGTGGCCGATCTGGCGCCGGAGTCGATGGTCGGGCAGTACAACTCGGCGTTCGCACTGGTCAAGCAGCTCGCACTGGCGGTCGGTCCCGCGGTGGGCGGGCCGATGGGGGCCACGCTGCACGGTCCGTACATCGTGACGTTCGTACTGTTCTCGCTGGGCATCAGCGTGCTGGCGCTGCGGCTGGGCAGGCGGCTCACGCCCGTACAGGATCAGCCGTCGCTCGTGTCGGCCTCGCGCCTGGTCGCCCGGCACCGGCCGGAGGCCGCCGCGGAGCCCGCCCCGGCTCCGGCACCGGCCCGCTGATCGCGTACCGGCCCCGCTGCCCCCGTTCCCGTTCCCGTATCCGTGTCCGTCAGCGCGGCAGCGCGGATATCCGTCAGTGCGGCAGCGCGAATTCGCACCAGACGGCTTTCCCGCCGCCCGGGGTACGGCGGGAGCCCCAGGACGAGGCGATCGTCGCGATGATCGAGATACCGCGGCCCGCCTCGTCCGCCGGTTCCGCTCTGCGGCGGCGCGGCAGATGCTCGTCGCCGTCCGTCACCTCGATGATCAGCCGGCGGTCGGTGCGGCGGAGCCTGAGGCGCATGGGCGGGGTGCCGTGCTGGAGGGAGTTCGCCACCAGTTCGCTGGTGGCGAGCACGCCCAGATCGCACAGTTCGACGGGGAAGCGCCAGGACGCGAGGACCCCCGTGGCGAAGGCACGGGCGCGCGGGGCCGCCTCGATGCCGCCGAGCAGATCGAGCGCCGCGTTGTGGAACAGCTCCGCGTCCGGGCCCGTGCGGGACGGGTGCTGGAGGACGAGCACCGCGACATCGTCGTCATGGTCGGCCGTGACCCCGAGGGAGCGGATCAGCCGGTCGCAGACGACCTGCGGTGAGCCCTGCGCGCCGGCCAGGGCGCGCTCCAGGGAGGCCACGCCCTCGTCGATGTCCTCGCCCCGGCGCTCGACCAGACCGTCCGTGTAGAGAACGGCGGTGGAGCCGGGCGGGAGCGGGATCGTGCCCGAGCTGTGGAGCCAGCCGCCGGTGCCGAGCGGCGGGCCCGTGGGGTCCTCGGCCCGTGCGACCGTACCGTCCTCGGCGCGTACCAGGATCGGCAGATGACCGGCGGACGCGTAGACGAGCCGGCCCTCGTTCGGATCGTGGACGGCGTAGACACAGGTGGCGATCTGACTGGCGTCGATCTCGGCGGCGAGCCCGTCGAGGAGCTGGAGCACCTCGTGCGGCGGCAGATCGAGCCGGGCGTAGGCGCGGACGGCGGTACGGAGCTGCCCCATGACGGCGGCGGCGCGGACACCGCGGCCCATGACATCGCCGATGACGAGGGCCGTACGCCCGGCGCCGAGAGTGATCACGTCGTACCAGTCACCGCCGACCGCGGCGTCCGCGCCGCCCGGCTGGTAGGTGGCGGCGACCCGCAGATCGTCCGGCTGCTCCAACTCCTGCGGGAGGAGCGAGCGCTGGAGGGTGACGGCGGTCTTGCGGTGTCTGCGCTCGCTGGTGCGCAGCCGCTCGGCCGCCTCGGCGTGGGCGGTGACATCGGCGGCGAAGATGAGGACGCCGCCGGTGCCCCGGCAGTCGACGGGGGCGCAGGTGACGGTGTACGAGCCCTCGCCGGCGATCTGGACCTTGCGGGACTTGACCGTACGGGACTTGCCGCTGCGCAGCACCTGGTCCAGGAGCGGGAGCAGTCCCAGCTCGGCGAGTTCGGGGCAGCTCTCGGCCGCGGTGGCGCCGGGTGTCCGCGCTCCAAAGGCTGTCGCGTACGCGCCGTTCACGTAGGCGACGCGGTGCTCCGGGCCGTACAACAGGGCGACGAGCGCGGGCAGTCCGCCGAGGATCTCGCCGACGGAGAGGTCTTCGAGGGCGGGCACGTCCGTCACCGGATCGGGCCGCTGTTCGTACTCAGCGCGGGCCGCGGGCACGGAACCGCGGTCCGTCCGCGCTGCGGCGCGGCGCTGTGTACCGGGGAGCCGGGCGCTCCAACGCGTGAAGTTCACGGATTCTCAGGCCTCATGGTGTCGTGTAGCTGTTCGTCTTGGCCGGGCTGGTCGGGCCTGGCCGGGTCGTCGGGGCCGGTTGCGCCGAGCGGGCCGGATCACTCTGTGCAGATGTGAACCCACCTATGGTCACACGTCCGGTGTGGCCGGGCGCACTGACGGGGACGTCGGCCGTGTTCGGGTCGTACTCGGGTCGTTGACGCCGGCCGTGCCCGGCCGTCGTGGGCCGTGCGCCGCCGTTCCGTGCGGTCCTTACCGCCCTTCGGACGGTGATGTCGGTGACATCACTTGTCCTTCGGCCGTTCGCCGCCCGCGGCGAGTTCGAACTCGGCGCGCGGGTGTTCCAGCGAGCCGAGCGAGACGATCTCCCGTTTGAAGAGCCCGGATAGGGTCCATTCCGCGAGGACGCGGGCCTTCCTGTTGAAGGTCGGGACACGGCTGAGGTGGTACACGCGGTGCATCAGCCAGGCCGGAAAGCCTTTGAGCTTCCGGCCGTAGACGTGCGCCACCCCCTTGTGGAGGCCCAGGGACGCAACCGAACCCGCGTACGCGTGACGGTAGTCCTGAAGGGGCTCGTCGCGCAGCGAAGCGAGAATGTTCGCCGCGAGAACTCCGGCCTGCCGGAGGGCGTGCTGCGCGTTGGGCGCGCACTCCTTGCCGGGCTCGTCGGCGGCGAGATCGGGAACGGCCGCCGCGTCACCGGCCGACCAGGCGTGTTCGGCGCCGTCGACGGAGAGCTTCGCCGTACAGCGCAGCCGGCCGCGCGCGTCGAGCGGCAGATCGCTGGCGGCGAGGATCGGATGCGGTTTGACCCCGGCGGTCCAGACGACGGTACGGGTGGGGAACCGGGCGCCGTCGCTGAGCACGGCGATCCGGTCCTCGCAGGAGTCGAGGCGGGTGCCGAGCCGTACGTCGATATTGCGCGCGCGCAGCTCGCGGACGGCGTATGTGCCCATCTCCTCGCCGACTTCGGGCAGGATCCGGCCGGTGGCCTCGACGAGGATCCATTTCAGATCGTCGGCCTTGATGTTGTGGTAGTACCGCGAGGCGTAGCGGGCCATGTCCTCCAGCTCGGCGAGCGCCTCGACGCCCGCGTAACCGCCGCCCACGAAGACGAAGGTGAGGGCGGCGTCGCGGATGGCGGGGTCGCGGGTGGAGGAGGCGATGTCCATCTGCTCGATGACATGGTTGCGCAGTCCGATGGCCTCCTCGACGGTCTTGAAGCCGATGCCGTGTTCGGCGAGGCCGGGGACCGGGAGGGTGCGGGAGACGGAGCCCGGCGCGAGGACGAGTTCGTCGTAGGCGATCTCTACGGTGCCGGTGCCCTCCTCCTCGGAGGCGAGGGTCTTGAGGGTGGCCGTGCGCTTGGCGTGGTCGATGGCCGTGGCCTCGCCGATGATGATCGTGCACTTCTCCAGCACGCGCCGGAGCGGGACCACGACATGGCGGGGCGAGATGTTCCCCGCCGCCGCTTCCGGCAGGAACGGCTGATATGTCATATAAGGGTCGGGGGAGACCACAATGATCTCGGCCTCGCCGTTCTTCAGCTTCCGCTGGAGGCGCAGCGCGGTGTACATCCCGACGTAGCCGCCGCCGACAACCAGAATGCGCGCACCGGGCGTGGGTGCGGGGGTCGTTTCCGGGGAGATCTGAGCCTTCACCATCCCATGACGCAACGGGGTCCGGTGTTTGTCCACAGCCACGACAGATTGTGTGACCGGAGGCCGTCGACGGCCCCGGACGGGCAAAACCGCAGGTATTGGTGGAGGGGCGCAGGTCAGCGGGGGCGTCGGGGGTGGCGGCCGTTGGATGAATCAGGCATCTTCCGGTCCTTGCTCCGATCGGGGGGCGCTCCGTGCGGAACTACCCTCTTCTGAATTGACCCGGGCTCAACTATGTTCGTACCTCGTCGGCGTGTCCGGTCCGTGACCGGGTCGGCACGCTCGGCTGTCGAGGAGGGGGTCTCCGGGGGGAGACATCATTACCGGGGGAACGGTTATGCACATTCAGGATTCTCATTGGCAGACTGCCGTCGTCACGGACGGCGACCAACGGGTGACGGGCGGGGCGAGTCGCTCGGCACCTTTAAGGGTGGACGCACAGCGCAATCTGGAGCATGTACTGCGCGCGGCTCGCGAGGTGTTCGGCGAGCTGGGGTACGGGGCTCCGATGGAGGATGTGGCGCGACGGGCCCGGGTCGGGGTCGGCACGGTGTACCGCCGGTTCCCCAGCAAGGACGTGCTGGTGCGGCGGATAGCCGAGGAGGAGACCTCCCGGCTGACCGACCAGGCGCGTACGGCGCTGGGTCAGGAGGAGGAGCCCTGGTCGGCTCTCTCCCGTTTTCTGCGCACGTCGGTGGCCTCGGGTGCGGGGCGGCTGCTTCCGCCGCATGTGCTGCGGGTGGGCGTGGACGTCGAGGACGCGGCGGCTGACCGGGGCGGGCAGGGCGAGGTGCGGGTGCCGCAGCAGCGGCAGGCCGGAGCGCCCGATCTGCGGGTGATCGGTCATCGGCTGTCACCGGAGGAGCTGGACGATCCGGGTGCGGTGGAGCTGCTGGAGGTCGTCGGGCAGCTTGTGGAGCGGGCGCGGGCCGCGGGCGAGCTGCGCGGTGATGTGTCCGTGGCCGATGTTCTGCTGGTGATAGCCACGGCCGCGCCCTCGCTGCCGGACGCGGCGCAGCAGGCGGCGGCTTCGGCACGGCTGCTGGACATTCTGCTGGAGGGGCTGCGGTCACGGCCGGTGTGAGCGGGCGCGGTTCTGCCGGGACGGTGAGCGGGGCCGGTCTTCGGCCGGGCGTCCGGCCGGACGTCCGGCCAGGCGTCCGGTCAGGCATCCGGTCAGGCGTCCGCGGGGTCCTGGAGCTTTGGGCCACGGTGAGCGGCCGGGTAGCTGTCGGGCGGTGATCGTGGGCGTCGGTCCGGTCCGTACCTTCGGTGCGGACCGGTCGGCCGACCCGCCCGCCGCACCGGCTCCGGGCGGCGCGGCTCCAGGCGGGCACGGGTCCGGGCGGCGCGAGTCGGGTCGGGTCGGGTCGGGTCGGGTCGGGTCGGGTCGGTGAAGCTGTTCTCGAACTGACTTGGCGGTGAACGCCGTTGAGGCGTCCCCGAACGAGTGAACGTTCATACCGGACTCGGGGAAACCTCCCCGGATGAGTGGTTGCCTGGCACGAAAGGCCGGGCATCGCGGTGCTCTGTGACACTCTGTCCCGGTGTTTGCGTCAGAGGGTGTCTTCAGAGGGCGCGTACGGGGGCTTCCGCGATGAGCGGTGACGGACGGGACGAGCCGCTCGGTGGCGGTGGTGCCGACGGTGATACGGAATCCGACGGGACGGTCCAGCGGCAGGTGCCGAGTCAGGGCGGGCCCAGGGAGGTGCCGGGTCCGGGGGTGCCCGGCGGCCGGATCGGCTCCGGTGGCCCGGTCACGACGGGCGCTTCCGGTGCCGGTGGGCGTGGCGGTCCTGACGGCCCTGCCGGTGCGGGAAGTCCTGCCGGTGCTGGCGGTCCTGCCGGTCCTGGCGGTCCTGGCGGTCCTGGCGGTCCGAAGGGTGTGCCGAGCGTGCCCGAGCAGAGTGGGCCCGGCGGGTCGGGGAGGCCCGCGGGTTATCCCGGTCCTCCCATGCCGCATCCCTCGACCGGTTCACGGTCCGGGGCGGCCGAGGCGGAGAGCAGCGTGCCGCCGCAGCGCGATCGCCTCGGCGGCGCGTCGCAGGCCGAGCCGGCACCGACCGCCGGGACACCGACCGTCGAACTGCCCGTGGCCGCGCCGGGAGCGTCCGCGCCGGGGACGCCCGCGCCGCCCTCCTCGGACGCTCCCGTGGCCGCGCCGGGAGCGTCCGCGCCGGGGACGCCCGCGCCGCCCTCCTCGGACGCCGATCTGATCCAGCGGATGCGGGACGGCGACGACAGCGCGTACGAGGAGTTGTTCCGCAGGCACTCGCCCGCGGTGCGCCGCTACGCCCGTACGTGCTGCCGGGACACGCATACCGCCGACGATCTGACGGCCGAGGTCTTCGCCCGTACGTTGCAGGCGGTCCGGGGCGGGGCCGGGCCCGAGCAGGCGGTGCGCGCCTATCTGCTGACGACCGTCCGGCGGGTGGCCGCCTCCTGGACGAAGTCCGCGAAGCGGGAGCAACTGGTCGAGGACTTCGCGGTGTTCGCGGCGCAGGCCGCCCGCTCCTCCGAGGTCTCGGACAGGGACACCCTCGATCTGGGCGCGGATGTCCTGGCGATGCGCGAGGCCGAACAGTCCATGGCCATGCGGGCCTTCCGCAGTCTGCCCGAGCGCTGGCAGGCGGTGCTCTGGCACACCACGGTCGAGGAGGAGTCGCCGAGCGAGGTCGCGCCGCTCTTCGGGCTGAGCGCCAATGCCACGGCGGTACTGGCCAGTCGGGCGCGCGAGGGGCTCAAGCAGGCCTATCTACAGGCCCATGTGAATACCGCGCACACCTCGGGCGGCGACTGCGCCCAGTACGCGGACCGGCTCGGGGCGTATGCCCGGGGAGGTCTGCGGATGCGCGCGGAGCGCGGGCTGCGGAAGCATCTGGAGGAGTGCGCCAAGTGCCGTCGCGCGGCGGGCGAGCTGGCGCACATCAATGACGAGATTCCCGCGATGGTGCTGCCGGTCGCGGTGATCGGCTGGTTCGCGGCGGGCGCTTCGTTCAAGGCCGCCGGGATCGTGGCGGGCGGCGCCGTGGGAGCGGCGGGGGCCGGCGCCGCCGCGGCGGCCACGGGCGCCGGCGGTGCCGCGGGAGCGGCTTCCGGCGCGGCGGCGGGAGCGGGAGCGGCTTCCAGTGCGGGAGCGGGAGCAGGGGCAGGAGCGGCTTCCGGCGCGGCGGCGGGCGGGGCTGCCTCTGGTGGCGCGGCAGGTGGGGCGGCCTCCGGTGGAGCCCTCGCGTCCGAGGGACTCGGTGCGCCCGCGAAGGCCGGGATCGCGGGGCTGGTGGCCCTCGCCGCCGCGGCCGGTCTGGTGTACGCGCTGGTGAACGACTCGCGGCCTGAACAGCCGCCCAAGGCGAAGCCTCCGGTCGCGCGGCCCGTCGTACCGCCGAAGCCGGCTCCGTCGCCCCCGCCGCGCGCGCCGGAGCCCGCCCCCTCCGCGAAGAAGCCGACACCGTCCCCCTCGGCGAAACCGACCCCGAAGCCGGAGCCGAAGCCCACCCCCAGTCCGAAGCCCGCCCAGCCCGGTTCTCCGACGCCGACCAAGGCGCCGGCCCCGTCGGTGTCACCGGTGCCTCCCACGCCGAGCCCGAAGCCGCCGCCACCTCCGCCGCCACCGCCTCCGCCTCCGGCGCCTCCGGTCGACTATCAGGTGAACCAGTTGTCGTACGACGTCTTCGGTGACAAGACCAAGCCGGAGGTGCGGCTCGTCGGAAGCAGCTGGATGTGGAAGCGTTCCGGACTGGCCATCGGAGGCACCCGGTACGCCCATGGGGTGACGACGCACGCGTCGTCGTCGGTCGTCATCGATCTCAACCGGAGCTGTAGCACCTACGCGGCGCTGGTCGGGGTGGACGATCTGACGCGGGACCTCGGGTCCGTGCGCTTCTCCCTGTACGGGGACGGTGAACGGCTCTGGCGCTCGCCCGTGCTGCGCGGCGGCGACCCGGCCGTACCCGTACAGGTGGGAATCTCGGGGCAGAAGACGATCCGCCTGGTGGTCGAGCCGCACCGGCCGCTCGGGGCGGTGGCGCTCGCCGACTGGGCGCAGTCGCGGATCAGCTGCTCCTGACGCGTTCCGGCGGCTCCGGCCACACCGACCGCACCGGCGGCTCCGGCCGCACCGGCCGCGCGAAGGGCCGCCGCCGCGCGCTCCCTTACGAGTGCAGCGTCGGCCGCGGGACCACCACGCCCGCCACCGCGCGCTGGCGCGGCGCCGCCGTGCCCGTCCAGCAGGTGCCCCGGCGGGACAGCAGGCGCCGCAGCCACAGTTCGGTGGAGACCAGATCGGCGAGACCGTCGAGCGGTACGGGTTCGCCCTCGGCCGCCGCCCGCAGGGCCTTGCGTACGACACGTGCCTCGATCAGGCCCGCGTCGGCCAGCAGGGGCGCGTCGAAGAGGCTGATCAGCTCACCGACGGCGGTACGCAGTCCCGCGCGGGTGGCGGCGGCGGAACCCGCCCGGGACGTCGCGCCCCAGCCCGGCGGAAGGTCATGGATACCGGCCCCGGCCAGGACCGTACGGAGGATCTCCGCGCGGGCGCCCGGCTGGACGCGCAGCGCCTCGGGCAGCTCGCGGCAGGCCCGTACCACCTGGTTGTCGAGGAAGGGCGCGTGCAGCCGCTGGCTGCGGATCTCCGCGGCCTGTTCGAAGACACGGTGGTCAGCGGCGTGGCGGGCCAGCGCGGCGCGGGCGCGCGCCTCCCCGGGACGCTGCACGGAGGTGGGCCGGATCGCCGCCGCCGACAGGCGAACCGATACTTCCGCGAGCGCCTCCCCGGTCAGCCAGCGCGCGGCGGGCCCGGGTCGCGACCAGGTGAGGGCGGCCAGCGAGGCGCCCAGCGGGCCGTTCGCGGACGCGGACAGCGCCGCCCTGTTGGCCTGCGGAAGCCGGGCCGCCGCCTCTTCGAGGCCGGTGCGGTACGGCGTACGGGCCAGTCGGCGCGCCGCGCGGTACACGGTGAGCGGGATGAACAGCGAGGCGGGCGAAGGCCCTTCGGCCCTGGCGAGCGCGGTGACCGGGTGCAGCAGATGGCGTCGGCGCCGGTCGAGCAGCAGATCGGCCAGACGCGCGGGATGCGCGTCGAGCACCTCGCGGGCACCGGCTCCGGTGAAGTGGTCGGCGCTGCCCGCGGCCAGCCGCCGCCGGTGGCGCGCCGCGGTGACCAGGGAGGGACCCGGCTCATCGGTGAGCGGGCCTTCCAAGTCGGCGTACGGCAGGGCCTCTTCGCCCGCCGCGACGACCACATGGTGCAGCCGGGGGTTGGCGGCGATCAGCCGCGCCCGCTCCAGCTCGGCCTCGTCGCGGCTGCCGGTCGCCAGATCGTTGAAGGTGACGGCGAGCAGCCGCTCGCCCGCGCCGGTGCCGTGTCCGAGGACCGTGCCGGGCGCGCCAGGCAGCCCGGCGGCGAGCAGCGCGAGCGTGCCCGACGCGCTGCCGCCGGAGAGATCGGCGCCGATGCCGGGGACCGGGCCCCCGCGCGCGGCGCGCCGTTCGGCGGGCCCCATGCCGGGGACGGGCCCCGGGTCGGGCGGCATGCTCTCGGGCGCGTGGCGCGGGGCCAGGAGCCGTGCTCGTACGGCCTCCACGAGGGCGTCCCGTACGCCCTCCACCGCCCGGTCGGGGTCCCGCTGGGGTCCGGCGACGGCGAGGGAGGCGACCTGTTCGTACCCGGTGATCTCGCGCGACCCCTCGCGCAGGACCAGCGCGTGTCCGGGCGGGATGCGCTTGACGCCGTCGTACGGAGTGGAGTCGCGCAGCGCCTCCGGGGTCTCGGGGCAGGCGAGGAGCGCGGCGAGATGCCCGATGTCGAGCTGGGCCTCGATGAGATCGGCGAGGGGCAGGGCGGCGGTGGCGTACGCGGTGCCGCCCGCCCAGGGGGTGTAGAAGACGGGCCTGGCCCCGGCGAGGTCGCCCACGACCGTGATCCGGCGGCCGATCTGGGCGACCGCCGTGTAGCTGCCCGGCCAGGCGGTGAGATGGCGCAGCGCGCCGCCGCGGGCGGCGAAGAGCCCGACCCGCAGTTCCTCGTCGCTGGCCCCGCAGCAGCCCAGCACGGCCAGCCTGGTGAAGGGGTCGACGCTGACGATCCGGATCTCGTCGGGCCGCCAGTCGCCCACGGCCCACAGCGGATCCGGGTCGCCCCACAGGAGCTGGGAGCCGACGGGATGCACGCCACGGCCCTCGGGATCGTCACCGACCGGGCCGACGGACCCCCGGGACCCCATGGAGCCGGCGGACCCGGCAGATCCGGCGGAACCGGAGGGTCCGGAAAGTCCGGAGGGTCCGCCCGACCCGGCGGCCGGCCCTGCCGTGCCGAAGCGCGCGGCGATACTGCTCCACCCCACCAACCAGCGCATCGCCGCCTCCACAGCCTGTGGACAAGTCGAGAATCAGGCTCAAGAGCCCACAGAGTAGGCTCGACAACCCACTCCGAGCAGCCCGAAACCGAAGCCGTTCGGGAACATGCTGCCACGACAACAGCGCACAGGAGGGCCTACGGGAGCACGCGCGGAAAAGCGAATGCGCCCCTGGCATTGGCCGTTTGGCGAAGAAACGGCGCTTCGGCGGCGCTTCCACGGCGCTTCCCCGACAGACGTGTTTCAGCCAAACTCCGGGCCCGGCACGGCACTTCAGCACCGGCACACGCTCAGTCCGGGAGGCGTTCGCCGCCTCCCGGACTGATCCACCGCCCGCGGGGATTGGGGCGGCGGTATCCCCCAGCCCACTGGTTCCAGTACGCAGTGGGCCGACCCACGCAGGTCTCATGGAAGCGCTCCCGCTCCCGCCGGGCCAAGAGCGCACGGCCGGGCGCACGCTACACAGCCGGAGCACGGCGTACCGCTCGGGGACCGAACCCCGCCGTGGAGCACGGACAACAATCCCGCCATACGGAAGTCCGCCCCTTAACGGTCGGGATGTGGCGAACTACGCTGGGTTTACGAATGCCGCGCGCCTATGCCGCGGACGCGGCGGCCGTCTGTGTGTCGAGGGGTGGCGCATGTCCAGGGAGCTACGCGGGCCGAACGAAAAGCTCGGCACCGTTCTCGCCCTCGCGGGAATCAGCAACGCCGGCCTCGCCCGGCGGGTCAACGACCTCGGGGCGCAGCGCGGTCTGACACTTCGCTACGACAAGACCTCCGTGGCGCGATGGGTGTCGAAGGGGATGGTTCCGCAGGGTGCGGCGCCCCATCTCATCGCCGCCGCCATCGGAGCCAAACTGGGACGTCCCGTCCCACTCCATGAGATCGGCCTCGCGGACGCGGATCCGGCCCCCGAGGTCGGGCTCGCCTTCCCACGTGACGTGGGTGAGGCGGTGCGCGCCGCGACGGAGCTGTACCGACTGGATCTGGCGGGCCGCCGCGCGGGTAGCGGCGGCATCTGGCAGTCCCTGGCCGGATCCTTCGCAGTGAGCGCTTACGCGACGCCCGCCTCCCGGTGGCTGATAACACCCGCCGACTCCTCGGTCGCCCGGGATCCGGCGGTCGCGGAGGCGGCGCAGGGAGCGCACGGCGGGAGCGGGCAGGGCTCCGGCCAGGGCTCCGACCCGTCCGGCGAGGTCTCGCCGCTGCGCGTGGGCCACAGCGATGTGGCGAAGCTGCGCGAGGCGGCGTCCGACGCCAGACGGTGGGACTCCAAGTACGGCGGCGGGGACTGGCGTTCGTCGATGGTGCCCGAGTGCCTGCGGGTCGACGCGGCACCGCTGCTCCTCGGCGCGTACAGCGACGAAGTGGGCCGAGGGCTCTTCGGGGCCACCGCCGAGCTGACCCGGCTGGCCGGCTGGATGGCCTTCGACACGGGACAGCAGGAGGCCGCGCAGCGCTATTACATCCAGGCGCTGCGGCTGGCGCGCGCCGCCGCCGATGTACCGCTGGGCGGCTATGTGCTGGCCTCCATGTCCCTCCAGGCGACCTATCGCGGCTTCGCGGACGAGGGTGTGGACCTCGCGCAGGCGGCGCTGGAGCGCAATCGCGGTCTCGCCACCGCGCGCACGATGAGCTTCTTCCGGCTGGTGGAGGCGCGCGCGCACGCGAAGGCGGGTGACGCGGTGGCCGCCGGTGCCGCGCTCAAGGCCGCTGAAGGGTGGCTGGAGCGCTCGCGGGAGGGTGACGCGGACCCGTCCTGGCTGGGCTTCTACTCGTACGACAGATTCGCCGCCGACGCCGCCGAGTGCTACCGCGATCTGAAGGCGCCGCGCCAGGTACGGCGCTTCACGGAGCAGGCGCTCTCCCGGCCGACGGAGGAGTTCGTACGCTCGCACGGGCTGCGCCTGGTGGTGAGCGCGGTCGCCGAACTGGAGTCGGGCAATCTCGACGCGGCGTGCGCGGCGGGCACCCGGGCGGTGGAGGTGGCGGGCCGGATCTCCTCGGCGCGTACGACCGAGTACGTACGGGATCTGCTGCACCGCCTGGAGCCGTACGGGGACGAGCCCCGGGTGGTCGAGCTGCGGGAGCGCGCGCGGCCCTTGCTGGTGGCACCGGCGTAGGGGCCGGGTCCCGGCCGGCGGCACCCGCGCAGGGGCCTGGCGGCACCGGGGTGGGGGGCCGCGCGGGGCGGAACCGAGGGCCCGTCGGGGCTGGTGGCGGCACTCCGTGCCTACTTGTCGTACCGGTCTGTCGATTCGTGGTTTAAGCGCGTTGTCGGCGGGCCAGTGCACTATCGGGGTGGGAGGTGGCGCGCGCTATGAGCGGACGCGTGGGATTCGACTGCGAAGTGCTGGTGATCGGCGGCGGGATCGTCGGCCTGTCGACGGCGTACGCCATCACACGCGCCGCGCCGGGCACCCGCGTGGTGGTGCTGGAGAAGGAGCCGGGCCCCGGACGCCATCAGACGGCCCACAACAGCGGGGTGATCCACAGCGGTGTCTACTACCGCCCCGGCTCGCTCAAGGCGCGGTACGCGGCGCGCGGCTCCGCCGAGCTGGTCAAGTTCTGCGCCGAGTACGGCATCGCGCACCAGGTCACCGGCAAGCTGATCGTCGCCACGGAGCGGGACGAGCTGCCCCGGCTGCACGCCCTGGTCCAGCGCGGCAGGGAGAACGGCATCCCGGTGCGGGAGCTGGGCCCGGCGCAGATCACCGAGTACGAACCACAGGTGCGCGGGCTCGCGGCGATCCATGTCGGCACGACCGGGGTCTGCGACTTCCTGGCGGTCGCGGAGCAGCTCGCGGAGTCCGCGGGCGCGACGGGCGCGTCCGTCCGGTACGACGCGGAGGTCACGGCCGTGGACCGCCGCCCCTGGGGTGTCGCGGTCCGTACGGCGGCCGGGGACGTGGTCAGGGCGCGCGTGCTGGTGAACTGCGCGGGGCTCCAGTGCGACCAGGTGGCACGGCTCGCGGGCGACGACCCGGGGATGCGGATCGTTCCCTTCCGGGGCGAGTACTACGAACTGGCCAGGCCCGATCTCGTACGCGGCCTGGTCTATCCGGTGCCGGACCCGGCGTTCCCGTTCCTGGGGGTGCATCTGACCCGGGGCATCGACGGAGCCGTCCATGTCGGACCGAACGCGGTCCCGGCGCTGGCCCGCGAGGGCTACACCTGGCGGACCGTACGGCCCGCCGAGCTGGCGGACACCCTGGGCTGGCCCGGCTCCTGGCGTACGGCACGCAGGCACTGGCGGTACGGCGCGGGCGAGCTGCACCGCTCCCTGTCGAAGCGCGCCTTCGCGAAGGCGGTACGGAGACTGCTCCCCACGGTCAGGGACACGGATCTGCGCCCGGCGACGGCGGGCGTACGGGCCCAGGCGGTGCTGCGGGACGGCACGCTGGCGGACGACTTCCTGATCCGGCAGCGCCCGCGCACGGTCCACGTCCTCAACGCACCGTCCCCGGCGGCGACGGCGTCGCTGCCGATCGGCCGCGAGGTCGCCAGACGCGCGCTCGCGGTGCTGGGCGAGGACTGACACACCCCCTCTGCCCTGAGGGCGAGGGGGTGCGCGCGGATCAAGCGCCGAAGGTGCGGGCGAACTCGCCCGCCTTGACACCCGCCACGAACGAGGCGAACGCGCCGGCGGGAACGTTCAGAACTGGGCCGCTCGGATCCTTGGAGTCACGGACAGGAACCACGCCGGTAGCGGACGCGTACGCGGGGGCCCACTCCACGCAGCTGCCGCCGTTGGCGCTGTAGGAGGACTTGAACCAACGAGGCGACTCAGTCGTCACGGGGTGCCCTTTCATACGTCAACGGTGCCAGCGAACTCGCCCGCCTTGACGCCCGCCACAAACGAGGCAAACGCACCGGCGGGGACGCTCAGAACTGGGCCGCTCGGATCCTTGGAGTCACGGACGGGAACCACGCCGCGCGAGACGACGAGGTTGGCGGCGACCTCCACGCAGGCGCCGCCGTTGCTGCTGTAGGAGGACTTGAACCAGCGGGGGGAATCGGTCGTCACAGGATGCCCTTTCGTACCTGGTCGATCATGGCCACGGAAGCCGCCTGGGAAAGTGCCTCGGCCTGTAATTGATGGTAGGCCGTCAACAGAGGCTGGACGAACCTCATATCGCGTTCCAACCTCCCCTGCTGGGCGGACTCGGCGTAGGCAAGCTGGGACCGGTCCGGCAGCGTCAGCAGGTGAACCGGCAGATCGAACGCGCGCCGCTCGCCGAGATCGTACGGAGCCACTTGGATGACCGTTGAGGGCAGCTCTGCGAACTCCGCCAGTCGGTCCAGTTGTGCCGCCATGACCCCGGGACCGCCCACCGGTCGCCGAATGCAGCTCTCGTCCAGCACCGCGTAGACCAGCGGTGTGGGAGTCCGCTCCAGGGACGCTTGTCGCTTTGCGATTAGAGCCAGCCGTTCTTCTGCTTGCTGCTCCGTGATCGCTCCACGTCGCATGGCACCTGTGGTGATGGATGCGGCGTACTCCGGTGTCTGGAGCAGCCCGGGAATGATGCCCAGCTCAAAGAGCCTGATCTCTGCCGCGCGGACCTCGTGAGCAACGAACTCCGGGAACCCTTCCAGTATCGCGGTGTTCCATACGGCCCGACCCTGACGTTCGAGCCGATCGCCTGTGCCGAATGCCCTGTCAGCGCTCTCCGCAAAGCGCGGAGTTGGCGGCCGACGACCAGTTTCGACGGCGGAAATGTGCGTTCCGGAGCACCCCATGCGCTCCCCCAGCTCGTCCTGCGTCCAACCGCGCTCATCCCGCAGCGAGCGCAAACGCTCTCCGAAGCGGGCACCGGGCGATTTTTCGGGGTCCAGCTCCTTGCGGTTCACCATCCGCGCAACCAACTCTCCGATCAAACCACGCAAGTTGAGGACAGGTGGACTCTACGCCACGCTAGGTCACTCCGGTAGTCGTTTCGCTACGGAGCGGAGTCGGCCTTGCCCTGCAAGCGCACTCCTCGCAAGTCCCGCAGCGACGCAGCCGAGTTGGCCGAGGGCGAAAAGGGCAGATGGAGGGCGTGTGACATGTACGGGAATCGCAGGCCGGACTCAACGGAGCACAGCGTTGTGCTGCGGTGGAGCAGTCACCCGAGATGCGTTGCGCTGGCGCGGCTGGAGTTGCGGAAGTCGCTGGCCGGCTGGGGGCTGTCGGAGCTGGAGGATTCGGCGGTCCTGATCGTGTCGGAGCTCCTCAGTAACGCGGGGCTGCACGCGAAGGTGACGCCGGAGCAGATCATCGAGACGCGCTATCTCCGCAGCTCGGGGGCTCTGCGGATCGAGGTGCACGACGGTTCGCCGGACCGCCCGCAGCCGCGTACCCCGGATCCGGCGGCGCTCGACGGCAGGGGGCTGCTCCTGGTCGACGCGCTGGCGGACGAATGGGGAGTGGCCGACCGGGCCGGGCCGGGAAAGATGATCTGGGCGTCGTTGTCGGTGCGGAGCGCGGCGGAGCGTAACGCGCCGGGCGGGGGGCCGGAGCATGGCTGACCTGTCGGGGACGGATGAGGGCGAACGGCCTCCGCTCGGCGGGACAGCACGGCCGGATGTCGTGCCGTACATCGCCTGTTGGTCCTCCGAGCACAGGCCCAGGGGTGTGCTGATCGCCAAGGGCGACGGCATCGCGTACGCCGACGAAGGACCGTACGAGCGCGACGACATGGGCGTGCTGTGGAAGCGGATCGGAATCAGTCCGGGCAAGGGACGGCCCGAGTTCGGGAACGTGCACTTCCTGCGCCAGCGCCACGCCATGCGCAAACTGCTGTGCCAGATCTGCGGCGGGCCGTCCGACCGTACCGACGACGGCACGTTGTGGGTCGTGGGCGAGGACGCGGACTACCCGGAGCTGAGCCAGCCCGGCTACGTCACCACGCATCCGCCCCTGTGCGTACCGTGCGCGGTGACGTCGGTGGGGGCCTGCCCGCACTTACGCGAACGCCATGTGGCGTTGCGCGTGAAGACATTCGTGGTGGCGGGGGTGCACGGAGCGCTGTACCAACCGGGCGGGCCGTTCCCGGTGATGTACGACGCCGGCGGCGTGGCATTTGAAAGCCGGCGGCTCGGCTGGGTGCTCGCGGGCCAACTCCTCATGGAACTCGACGAGTTCACCATCGTGGACCTGGCAGCGGAACACGCCGCGTACCTGAAGCGCGCCGAGGCACGAGCCAGGCTCTTCGGCGGACGCTGAAGCGGCCCGCCTCAGCAGAAGCGGAACGCCCACGTGTCCGCACGGACGCCCCGTCCCGGTCCGTGACCTGCGGCGGGCAGGCCGGGTCCAGCACTGCGTGCAGACCAACGCAACTCTGATCACGGAGTCAACACCGACCGGCAGCCGCCCACTCCGGTCCAGGCCGAGGAGTTCTGGCGCCGCACCCTCATCCGGACCCGCGAGCACCCTGGCGCCCCGCCGGTCCGGGAAGTCGAACGCCTCGCCAAGTATCTCCAGCTGATCCGTTCGGGCCAGAAAGCCGACTGGGACCGGCGCCGCCTCGACCCGATCCCCACGATCTCCTGGAAGGGTGATGTGGTCCTGCTCTCCCCGGAACTCGCGGACACGACGGCGCCTGCCGGCACGCCCCGGGCGTGCCGGCAGCACCGGTGACCGAGCCGCCGCCCGGAAAGGCTGTTGATGGACACCCGCACAATCCGCCGCACGAGCGTCACGCTCCCCACCCTGAACGAGCCGGGCCTCCACCTCTCCGACGTCACCTCGCTGGGGGGCGGCCGTGGCCAGATGACGAGATTCCATTACGCCGAGGCGGACCTGCGGGACCTCGACCTGGCCGACACCCATCTGATGGACGGGAGGATCACCGGCCTCAAGGCCCGGCGCACCCGTCTGGAGAAGATCCGCGTCGACTCCGTGGATTTCACAGGCTGCGACCTGTCCTCCCTGCGGTGGACCGACAGCAAGATCTCCAGAGCCGTCTTCCGCGACTGCAAGCTCATGGGCGCCACGCTCGAAGACGTCACGCTCGACAACGTCCTGTTCGAGAACTGCAAGTTGGACTACAGCACCTTCGCCCGCGTCCGGGCCGCCGGGCCTGTGATCTTCGCCAGGTGTTCGCTGCGGGAGACCGCTTTCGTCGCTGCCGATCTGGGCGCCGCCCTGATCGACGACAGCGATCTGCGGCTGACCGAGTTCGACGGCGGGAAGTACCGCGGCCTGGACCTTCGGGGCAACGACCTCTCCCAGGTCCGCGGCCTCACCTCGCTCAAGCAGATCGTCATCGACCGGGCCCAGTCACTCCAACTGGCCGAGGCCCTCACCGCCGAGCTGGACGTCACCTTCGGCGAAGACCTCGACGACAAGTAGCCCCGTACCCGCCGTCGGGTGGCACAGCCATGGACCCGCGACTCGTATTCGACATGTTCGACGACACGGGCGACCGGTGCGACACCGCGCCGGTCCCGCTGCCCGGCGGTGAGGCCGGCTACGACGACGTCGGCCAGAAGCTTCTTTCGCGTCCCGGGCGAGTGCGGGCGGGCTCGGGCGGGCTCGGCAGCGCTTCGGCGAGAGATACCCCGGCGGGCGGGCGTGGCGGGGGTGCTCGCTGGGCGCTCCGTAGAATCGGTGCGTGGTGGCCGAACGCGAGAAGACCGGGACGGATGACTGAGATGGCCGAGGCGGCCGAGTCTGTTGAGCAGGGCATGATCAAGGGGGCCAGCGGCGCCGGGACGGCCGAGCGGGCCGGGGCGCGGATGATGAGCCGGATGTTCCCCGACGGCGACGGGCCCGCCGCCGATCCCGCCGGGTCGCACTTCGAGCGGCGCATCCGCAGCTTCCAGCCGCGCCGCAGCCGCGTCACCACGGGCCAGGCCGACGCGCTGCGGCGGCTGTGGGCCGCCTGGGGCCTGGACATCGACGGCCAGCGGGTCCTTGATCCGTACGAGCTGTTCGGCGGGCTGCCGGTCGTCCTGGAGATCGGCTTCGGGATGGGCGAGGCCACCGCGCGCATGGCCGCGGACGACCCCGGCACCGGAATACTCGCGGTCGACGTACACACCCCCGGCCAGGGAAATCTTCTCCGGCTCGCGGAGGAGAACGGACTGTCCAACATCCGGGTGGCCAACGGCGACGCGATCATCCTGCTCAGGGAGATGCTGCCGCCCGGGTCCCTCGACGGACTGCGGGTCTACTTCCCCGACCCCTGGCCCAAGAAGCGCCACCACAAGCGGCGGCTGATCCAGCCGGAGTTCCTCACCCTGGCGGCGAGCCGGCTCAGGCCCGGGGCCGTACTGCACTGCGCGACCGACTGGGAGCCGTACGCCGAGCAGATGCTCGCGGAGCTGACGGCCCACCCGGGCTTCGAGAACACCCGGCCGGACGGCGGATACGCGCCCCGGCCCGCGTTCCGGCCGCTGACCCGGTTCGAGGGCCAGGGGCTCGACAAGGGCCATGCCGTACGCGATCTGCTGTTCCGCCGCGTAGCGGATCTGCCGGAACGGCCGGGGCGGCCGGGACAGCCGGAACGGCCGGGGCGGCCGTCCGCCTAACCCGACCTGACCCGCTGACCCGCGACCTGACCGTAGGGCGCGCCCCGAGTCCGCCCGTAACCCCGTCCCCCGTAGCCCCGTAACCGGCGGTAGCGGCAGAGGCACCATCGCCAGTGTCAGTGGCTCTCGTTAGGGTCATCGGGTGTCGGAACCCTCGCAGCAGCGCCCCGATCCGGGCCCGGCGATCCCTGTCTACGAGCAGCAGGAACAGCTCGGTGACCTGTGGACCGCCGTACCGGACCCTGCCCGCAGGCGCTATCGCCCGCGCCGCGCCTTCTGGCGGCACCGGGCGGTGCGGGCGGGGGCCGTGATCACGCTGCTCGCACTCTGCGCGCTGGTGATCCTGGCGCTCGTGCGGGACCAGACCGGCACCGAGGGCTTTCTGGTCGGTCTCGGCCTCGCCGTGCTGCCCGTACCGCTCCTGATGGCGGCCTTCCGCTGGCTGGACCGCGTCGACCCCGGCCCCTGGCGCAATCTGCTGTTCTCGTTCGCCTGGGGTGCCTTCGCCGCCGCCCTGGTCGCGATCATCGCCAACACCTTCGCGACCCGGTGGATAGCCATCGCCACCGCGGACCCGGCGGGCGCGGAGTCCCTGGGCGCCACGGTGATAGCACCGGTCGTGGAGGAGAGCGCCAAGGCCGCGGCGATCCTGCTGATCTTCCTGTTCCGCAGACGGGACTTCACCGGGCTGGTCGACGGGGTCGTGTTCGCGGGCTTCACCGCCACCGGCTTCGCCTTCACCGAGAACATCCTCTATCTCGGCAGCGCCTTCGGCGAGGACCAGACCGCGGACCGCACGGGCCTGCCCGCCATGACGGCGGCGACCTTCTTCGTACGGGTGGTGCTGTCCCCGTTCGCGCACCCGCTCTTCACCGTGCTCACGGGCATAGGCTTCGGGCTGGCGGCGATGGCGACCCGTCGCCAGAGGATCCGGCGGTTCGCCCTTCCACCGCTCGGTCTGGCGCTGGCGATGGGGATGCACGCGCTGTGGAACGGCTCGACGTCGCTCTTCGGCCCGTTCGGCTTCTACGCCGTGTACGCGGCGTTCATGGTGCCGGCCTTCGGGCTGCTGACCTGGCTGGCGATCTGGAGCAGACAGCGCGAGCTGCGTACGGTCTCCGCCGAGCTGCCCGCGTACGCGGCGGCGGGCTGGCTGCCGGCCGCCGCGCCCCAGGCGCTCTCCTCAATGCGGGCGCGCACGGTGGCACGCGATTTCGCGGGCCGTACGTACGGGCCCCAGGCGTCCAGATCGGTCGGCGAGTACGAGGCGTTCGCGACGTCCCTGGCGTTTCTGCGCCACCACGCCCAGCGCGGCAAGGCCGGCCCGGACTTCGTCGAGCGCGAGCAGGAGCTGCTGCACCATCTCTGGCAGCGCAGGGAGACGGCGGGACCGGCCCTGACCTATGCGGCGCGGGCCACGGGCCGGGTGCCGGTGCCTCCGCCGTACATCGACTACGACGGCTACAACCCGTACCGCCAGTACTGACGAACGTGGACGAACACGGACGAACGTGCCGGTCCGGTCCGGTCGGGTCCGGAAACGGGACCGGCGGCCCAGGCGTCGGGGGGCGAGCGCCGGAGCCGCCGGGGACCGGACTGTGCCAGTCGCGCCACGGGGTCAAATCGGGGAATCGAGGGATCGGGGACGGAGACCCGAGCCCGGGTCATGGGGTCACACCCGGGTCAGGGAGTCAGGCCCTTGCTGCTCAGCCAGCTCATGGGGTCGATACCGGAGCCACCCGCGGTGTGCACCTCAAGGTGCAGATGCGGTCCCGTCACATTGCCGGTCGCGCCGACCCGGCCGATGGTCTCGCCGGTGGTGACCTTCTGCCCGGCGGTGACGGTCATCGAGGACTGGTGGCAGTACCAGATCTCCGTACCGTCATCCAGCTCCAGGATGGTGCGGTAGCCGTACGAGCCCGACCAGCCGGCGGAGGTGACCGTGCCGCTGTGCACGGCCTTGACCGGGGTGCCCGTCGGGGCGGCGAAGTCCAGACCGGTGTGGTAGCCGGAGGACCACATGGAGCCGGACTCACCGTAGGTCGAGGTGATGGTGTACGAGGAGGTGGGAAGGGCGAAGCTGGCCGCGAGCTTCGCGAGGCGCTCCGCCTCCGCCTTGGCCCTGGCCTCCGCCTCGGCCTTCTTCCTGGCCTCTTCGATCTTCTTCTCGGCCTCGGTCTGCTGCTTCTTGGCCAGTGCCGCGGCCTGCTCGGCCGCCGCGCGCTCCGCGGCCGCCTTCTCCGTCGCGTCGGCCTCGTTCTGCTGCTGCTCCGCCTGCTGGAGGATCCGGGCCCGCAGGGCCTCGCCCGCGTCCGTGGCGCCCTGCTCCGCGTCCGCGGCGGTCATACCGGCGGTGGTGAGCGGGGCACTGGCCAGCAGGTCCGGCTCGGCCTCGTCCGCCGCCAGCGATCCCATGCCCGGGAGCGACCCGGCGTCGGGGAGATTGTCGGTGATGGCGTCGGGCAGGGATATGGAGACCGCGGGCTTGTCCTGAGCGGTGGCCATGCCGCCCGCGCCGACGGCGGCTATGACGCCGACGCCGAGGACGGTGGAGCTACGGGCGAAGCCGTTGCGCTGCTTGCCGACGCGATGCCTGCCGCGTACCGGGCGTACGGACTCCTCGGTCGGGTTCCACTCGCCCCATGCCCGCTCCGGCTCGCTGCCGAAGGAGGTGGTTTCGAAGGGGGCGGTGGGGGCAGGCTGATTGGACGCCACTGAGGCGCACTCCTTTCCTTCCTTCTCGCCTACCGGGTTAGCTGACGGGTTCGGAGCAGGAAGGTCTCCTACGGTCGCCCTACGCCGCACAAGGCAGCGAAGAACTTCCGATTCACCCCAATTGGTGGTTCCCCGGTTCCCTTGCGGGATTCGGCGCGTGAGCACGGTGCCGACTCTTACGACGGCTGGGACGACCGCGCTGCGTTATCGAACGTTAATAGAGACCAGGCCCTTATTCCAAGCTGTTCCCGGTGATCATTAACAACTTCGCATCGGACACACCAGGGCACATGCATACGCAATCGGGCGAGCTGACTTCCTTTCAGTACACCCCGAATATCTGACGGTGTGTCAAATGTTATGCGGAGGGATACCTGTCGATCACACACGGTGGTGACGGCGGACTCGGCGTCAGCGAACGGCCCCGGGAAACGGCAGCAGGGAAGGCGTCAGGGAACGAGGGGTATCGTCCTGCGCCGCTCCGGCTGCCCCTCCGTGGGGCGGTTCACCGCCAGCAGCGCCATGTCGTCCTGGCTCCCGCCGCCGGTGTGCAGCCGGACGTCGTCGATCAGCGCCTGGAGCAGTTCGTCGGGCCCCTGGAAGATCCGTCCGTCGAGCCGGTCCATCGGCACATAGAAGACTCCCTGGGCGTCACGCGCCTCAGAGAGTCCGTCCGTGTAGAAGAGCAGCGTCGAGCCGGCCGGGTAGACGGCCTGCTGGGCACGGTCCGGCCACGCGGCCAGTTCGCTCATCCCGAGCGGCAGCGCGGGGTCGCGCGTCTCCAGCATCCGTACCGCGCCGTCCTCGCACATCAGCAGCGGATCGGGATGGCCCCGGTTGACCAGCCGCACCACGCTCCCGTCGTGCGGGATCTCGGCGAGCACCGCCGTGGTGAACCCCTCGAAGGCGTCCAGCCCGCCTCGTCTGCTCCCGTCGCGGGTGAGCGCGCGCTCCAGCCGCTGCGCCACCCCCTCCAGCGATCTCTCCTGCTCGGCGGCCTCCCGGAAGGACCCGATGACGACGGCCACCGCCTCGACCGCCTCCAGCCCTTTCCCCCGTACGTCCCCCACCACCAGTCGTACCCCGTACGGCGTGTCCTGTACGGCGAACAGGTCGCCGCCGATGAACGCGCCCTCCTGGGCCGCCTCGTACCGCGCGGCGATACGCAGCCCGCCGATCCGTTCGGCGGGTCTTGGCAGCACCGCCCGTTGAGCGGTCTCGGCGATGATCCGGGCCGAGGCGAGCCGCTGCCCGCTGCGGCGCAGTACCCCGCCGATGTAGAGCGCGAGAAGAGACACGATCACCACCGTCAGCAACTCACTGAGCGACTCCAGCGTGTTGAGCGAGTTGGCGTAGAGGTGCATCGACAGTTCGGCGCAGACCGCCGCGAGGCTGATCAGCAGCGTGCCGATCAGCGGGTAGAACGGCGCCGCGACCAGGGGGGCGGCGGCGTACAGGGGGGCGGCGGTGACCCGCGTCGGCGTCGAGAGATCGAGGATCACCCCGACGACGATCACCAGGACAGGCAGAAAACGCACCAGCCGACGGCTGGTACGGATATGGCTTTCCGGCATCGGTGACCCGTCGGCGGACATCGGACCGGTCAGGTCGTCGGCCCGCGTGCCTCTGCCACTCAGGTTCTCCCTGAGCTTGCTCAGCTTCCCCACCAGTGGTCACCTGCCCGGTTCCGCCTAGGGCTGCGGACGGTACCGCGCCCCACCCAGGCTGGCCGCTGCCGTCCTCGGCGGCGACTCGCCGTCGGCCGAGTGGGCTATGGAGGAGGTCGGATCGCGACCGGCTCCTCAGCAGGTCAGGCGGCCGGACGGCCCGGTCGTTCGGTCATATGGCCGGTCGGTCGCCGCGTCGGTCGCCGAGCCGCTGCCCGGTCGCCGCCGAGTCTGCCGACCGACCGGCCGTACGACCGGTCAGCCAGTCAGGTGGTGCTCGGCGTACACCTTCATGGCGTCCCGTACGAGCACTGCTGTCCCTTCACCGTACTTGTCATAGGCCGCTGTGAAGCGTGCATCGTCCACATACATGCGCGTCACGCCGATGACATACGACTTCGTGGGTTCCGCCGTCACCGACAGCCAGTCGCAATGACGGCGGGCGACGGCCTGGGCCTCGTCGCTGTCGGCGGCGAGCCCCGACTCCTTCGCCCGCGCCCAGTCGCGGGCGATGGCCTCGTGCCGGTCCTGGAACCCCTGGCGTTCCTCCTCGCTGAGCGCGCGCCACCAGCGGTCGCCCTTCCGGTACGCCTCCCGGCCCCATCGCTCGGTCACCTCCCGCTCGTACCGTGTGTGATCGAAGCCGTCGAGCACTTCCCCGGCCATGAGTTCCTCTCCCGTCCCGGTCTTGTGGAGAGTGGTCCGCACCGACGCGATCAGCCGCTCGACGCGCTCGCGCTCCTGCTCCAGCAGTCTGAGATGCGTGCGCAGGGCGACGGCCGTGTCCTGCCGGCCGTCGAGGACCCGGGCGATCTCCGACAGCCCGAGTCCCAGCTCCCGCAGCAGCAGAATCCGCTGGAGCCGGACCAGGGCGTCCTGGTCGTAGTAGCGGTAGCCGTTGGCGCCGGTGCGGCTGGGCGTCAGCAGCCCCAGTTCGCCGTAGTGCCTGAGCGTGCGGCTCGTGGTCCCTGCCTTCTTCGCGATCTCCTGGATCGACCACTCCATGACGTCGACGGTAGAACTTGACGCGGCGTAAAGGTCAAGCGCGAGGAAGCCGGGTGCGGTGCTGGGGGCACGGATCCCCAGGCACACCCAGGCACCCAGGCACGCGGACACGCAGAGGTACGCGGACACCCGGACAGGCAGGCACGCGGACACGCGGACACGCAGCGAAGGCCCGGATCCACTTGGGATCCGGGCCTTCGGCTGTTGCCACTCTTTTCAGTAGCGGGGACAGGATTTGAACCTGCGACCTCTGGGTTATGAGCCCAGCGAGCTACCGAGCTGCTCCACCCCGCGTCGGTAAACACAACCTTACGCCATTCAGAGCAGGATCATTACCACTGGCCACGGGAACACCATGGGGACCCGCCGGGCCGTGCCACGGCTCCCGTCACAGCCCCCTCACGGCTTCCGTCATGGCTCCCGTCACAGAGCCGTCAACGCACCCCGCACTAGGCGGCCGTGACGACGTCGGCCCGTACGGCCGCGGCCCACTCCACCAGAAGCCGCTGGTAACGCTCCTGCTCGGCGGACGAGAGCGCGCCGCCGGCCCGTGCCCACAGGGCGCGGATCTCCGCGTTGACCACGGTGGCGGAGCGGACGGCGCCGGGCAGGGCACGGGACTCCGCACCCGCCACCGAACCGGACGAAGGAGCCGAAGGAGCCACAGAAGCCGAAGAAGCCGAAGAAGTCGGACGGGGACCGGAGTGAGAGGAGTGAGCGGACGAGGAAGCGAACATAGGAGACAGGCTACGGCCAGCCACTGACAATCGGCGGAGCGTGTCCCCCTACGCTTGGACCGGTGATCGAAACCATCGTGTTCGACGTCGGCGAGACCCTCGTACGCGACGACCGCTACTGGGCCTCATGGGCCGACTGGCTGGGGATTCCCCGGCACACCATCTCCGCGCTGGTGGGCGCCGCCACCGTCCAGAACAAGGACAACGCCGACGCCCTCCATCTGATCAAGCCCGGTATGGACATCGGCGAGGCCCACCGGGCCAGGGAGGCGGCCGGGCGCGGCGAGCATCTCGACGAGTCCGACCTCTACCCCGACGTACGGCCCGCCCTGGCCGGTCTCCGGGCCCTCGGCATCCGTGTCGTGCTCGCGGGCAACCAGACCGTCAAGGCCGGTGATCTGCTGCGCCGCCTCGATCTGCCCGTGGATCTGGTGGCCACCTCCGCCGAGTGGGGCGTGGCCAAACCGGCTCCGGAGTTCTTCGGCCATGTCATCGAGGCGGCGCGGGCGGCGCCCGACAGAACGCTGTACGTGGGCGACCATCCGGCGTACGACCTGTTCCCCGCCCAGCGGGCCGGCCTGCGCACCGCCCATCTGCGGCGCGGTCCATGGGGCTATCTGTGGGCGGACGATCCGGAGGTGGTGGAGGCGGCGGACTGGCGGATCGACAGCCTGACGCAGCTCACGTCGATCGCGGCGACGGTCCCGCCGGACTGAACGAACGGGCGCGGGCGCGGGTGCCAGCGGGAGCGGGGGCTCGGGCGGGGGCGCCCAGCGGGGGGGCTCGGCGCCACCGGCGCGCGGGCGGAGGGCTCGGCCGACCGGGGGCTCGGCGCCGACGGGGCTGAGGGGCGCGGAGGATGATCACCTCATACGACGCCGTACCTCAGCCGTACCTCATACGACGCTGTATTCGTGCGCGGGACCACCCTGCCACTCCACCCACTCCGGGTCGTCGAGCAGTTCCCAGGCATCGGGCAGACCGGCCAGCCGCAGGAATTCGACGAGATGGGTGTCGGAGTGGGCGAGCCCCATGATCCGCCCACGGACCGTGACCCGCCGCCCGCCTGTCCCCGACGCCCGGTGGACGACGATCGGTGCATCACTCATACGGCCAAGAGTGCGACCTTCCCGCCCGCCGCGCAGCCGCTGGGAAGCTACGTTCTGATCACACCCGTCACACCGTTCCGATCATCACGCTCCCGCCGCCCTGGGCCCGCCGGACCGGAGCTTGCCGGACCGGGGCCCGCCGGACCGCGGACGCCCGCGGACCGCGTACACGACGGCGCCGACCGCGAGTACGGCGGCGCCCGACACGACCGAGGACAGGGGCAGGGCGAAGGCGAGGAGCAGACAGCCGACGAGCCCGAGTACGGGCACGGCGCGCGGTGGGCGCTTCTCGGCGCGGGTGAGGGTGAGGGCGGCGGCGTTGGCGACGGCGTAGTAGACGAGAACCCCGAACGACGAGAAGCCGATCGCACCGCGCACATCCACGGTGGCGGCGGCGAGGGCGACGACCGCGCCGACGGCGATTTCGGCGCGCTGCGGCACCTTGAAGCGCGGGTGCACGGCGGCCAGAACATGCGGCAGGTGCCGGTCGCGGGCCATCGCCAGGGTCGTACGCGAGACGCCGAGGATGAGCGCGAGTAGCGAGCCGACGGCGGCGACGGCCGCACCCACCCGTACCACCGGGGCCAGACCGGGAACGCCCGCCGCGCGTACCGCCTCGGCGAGCGGCGCCGTGGCGTCGGCCAGCCTGCCGGGGCTCAGGACGGAGAGGACGGCGAGCGCGACACCGGCGTACACGACCAGGGTGATGCCGAGCGCGAGGGGGATGGCGCGCGGGATCGTACGGGCGGGGTCGCGGACCTCCTCACCGAGCGTGGCGATACGCGCGTAACCGGCGAACGCGAAGAACAGCAGCCCGGCCGCCTGCAACACCCCGCCGAAGGTGACGGCAGGGGCAAGGTCGGCGAGGGCGGAGGAACTACCGGTACTCCCGGTACCCCCCGTACCCCCGGTACTTGCGGTCAGGCAGACGACGACCACGGCGGCGAGCACGGCCAGTACGACGGCGACGACGGCTCTCGTGAGCCACGCGGACTTCTGCACCCCGACACAGTTCACGGCGGTCAGCGCCACCACGGCGGCGACCGCCACCGCGTGCGCCTGCCCCGGCCACGCGTAGGCGCCCACGGTCAGTGCCATCGCCGCGCAGGAGGCGGTCTTCCCGATCACGAAGGCCCATCCGGCGAGATACCCCCAGAACGGGCCGAGCCGCTCACGGCCGTAGACGTACGTTCCGCCGGAGGCCGGGTAGCGGGCGGCGAGCCGGGCGGAGGAGGTCGCGTTGCAGTAGGCCACGACGGCGGCGATCGCCAGCCCGGCCATCAGCCAGGAACCGGCCGCCGCGGCGGCCGGGGCGAGCGCGGCGAAGATGCCCGCGCCGATCATGGCTCCCAGACCGATGGTCACGGCGTCGAACAGCCCGAGCCGCCGGACGAGTTCCCCCGTACCGGACGTGCCGGACGTGGCGGAGGCACCGGAGGCACCGGAGGCACCGGACGAGCCTGACTTGCCCGACGAACCTGATCTCCCCGACCGGCCCGACGGTCCCGACGGGCCTGACGCGCCTGACGGGTCTGACGGGTCTGACGGACCTGACGGACCTGACGGGCCCATGCTCGATCCATTCACGACGGGACCTGATCCGTTCACGACGGGCGCGGGGTGGCGACGTAGAGATACGGCGCGGACACCCCGGCACTGTGATGGGCGGCGGCGGCCAGCGCGGTCGCGAGCCGGGCACGCGGCTTCATGGCCAGCGTGGCGGTCGCGTGCAGAGCGCCGAGGGCCAGTTCGTCACCGCATCCGACAGCCGCGTAGCCATCGGCCGACTCGGCCACCTGATAGTCGCTGTCTATGGCGAACAACCGCCCTCGCACCCCCACCAGAAAGGTCCCGGCCTGCTCCTGCTCGGACTCCTTCCGCGCCCAGCCGCCGTCCTTGAGGCAGGTCCGCAGGGCGTTGACGAATGTCGTGACCATGAACCGATCCAGATCTCCCTTGGGCCGCGGCACCTTGAAGGCGTGCTGGAGCAACTGTCCCATCCGGAAACTGGTGGTGAAGCCCATGGCGTAAGGACCATTGGTGAACACCTTGGGATCGCGGCGGACGGTGAGCTGATATCCGGCGACCCCGGCGGAGTCACCCCCCAGATAGACACGCTTCTTGTGGACCAGTCCGACTATCACCGTCACGTAGGCCTCCGAGATCTCGGCGGATCGCAGGTGCGAGGGGCACCGTCCGCCGATCGTCCCGCAGCCTTCCACCCCCACGGAAGAAGCCCCCGGGCAGCCGCCGACTGTCGACCGGGAGCCGGGCCCGGCGGCCGGCCCCCGCCCGACGGGGTGCCCGACGCCCGACCTCGCCCGACGCGGTACCCGAAGCCCGACCGCGCACGACGCGGTACCCGAAGCCCGAAGCTCTCCGCCCCCTCCGCCCCTCCCCCCTGCCCTCCACCTCCGGGAACGACAAGACCCCTCCACCCGGCTCCTGGCAGGCCGGGCAGAGGGGCACTCCGTCTGTCGGATCCAGGCGTTTCTGCCGGATCCAGACTTCGTCAGTCGTCGAGCAGCACGGTCTGGTCCAGAAGGTCCTCGATCGAGTCATGGATCGACCCGATGCTCACCAGGGGCGAGTCCCCCTCGTGTTCGGCGGCAGTCGCGGCCCCGGCGGATCCGAGGATTCCGGCGAGGACCAGACCCGAGACCGCCACAGCTCTGCACATACGCATATTTTCTCTCCCACGCTGTTGAGTACCTGGGGAACGCGCACCCACGACCGGGCACGCGCCGCTCTGTCTCCCGTCGAACGGAGCAGACGCGGGCCGACCGGACACCGGACGCGCTCACGGCGTCGCCGGCGTACGCACCCGGCCTGATCGCGCCCCGCCGTCCGCTACACCACCACGATGGAACCGGCGAACCGTCCGCCTTCACACCTGGCGACGGGACCGAGGGGGAAAACGACCGTGCCGCCACCGGCATTGCACTGGTACGCCAGCACAAGATCTCCGGGACCGGCAGCCGCCGGTGAGGGAACAGCCGCCGTGGCGGTCCCTGCGAGACCGACGACCACGGACAGCCCCAGGCCGGCCGTGGCCAGGGATGCGAGAGTTCGACGCATAGGGGACTCCTTGTTCGACGCGCCACGGAGATACCGCGACACGGAACGAATTCCACCTTCCGCCTCGAACAACTTCGAAAAGTATGATTCTTACCTCTATCGGGTAAGCGCCATTTGCCGCCGTCGTCGGCGGCCTCCGAACCGGACGGGACCTGGACGCGTGGCGTCCGCCAACCGCCGTGCGGAGGCGCGGGCGGAGGTGTTCCGTCAGGGCGCGAGTCGCAGGTGTTCTGGGTTGGCTCGCCTGGGTTGGCTCGCGTGAGCGCGCCGGGGCGGAGTTACCGGTATGTGGGACCGGCCGATGTGAAAGCCGCGGTCCGGCCCGGCAGCGACGGTTTCCAGATTCGCTCGGCAGCGGACTTCGACGGCTGGATCGCGGAGCGACCGGCGGCGGAGCCGGCCGAACCCTTCACCTTCGTGGTCGACACAGACGGCGTGCTGCGGCTGGCGCCGCGGCGAAGCGAGCATGTGGCGTGCGCCGGCGGAGAACCGGTCCTGAGCGCCGGCGAGATCGGCTTCGTCCGCGAGGCAGGTCGATGGGTGGTGGGCGACGTCAGCAACCACTCGACCGGGTATTGCCCGGACGTCAGCTCGTGGCCGGCGGTCGCCCAGGCTCTGGATCGCGCGGAGCTCGGGCGGCCGTCCGGCTTCACCCACGGGGTGGTGTTCCGGGCCTGTCCGGACTGTCAGGAGCACAACATCGTGCGCGAAGACGACTTCGTCTGCGTCTTCTGCGGCAGCGATCTGCCCGAGGCGTGGAACATGGACCACGCTGAATGAGTGCTCCGGGGCGCCCCCTACGGCGGGGCGCCGCGCCACGGGAGGATGAGCCCATGAGTATCTGGTCCAGCGTCAGCGGAGAGGATGTCCTCGCCCTCAACGGTGCCGACGAGACGGCGAACTACCGGGCCGAGAGCGAACCGACGATCGCGATCGACGTGGCCACCACCGGTCATCACGATCACATCCGGCTCGCCCTCTACGACGGCTGCCCCGACGTTTCCGCACTTCTGTCGCCCGATGCGGCACGTACCCTGCGGAACCACCTCACCGAGGCGCTCGGCGAGAGGATCGTTTCGTAGGCGCGGGCTTCCGCCCCCGCTCGACGCCCAGGCGCAGCACGGTCATCAGGCCGCCGCGCGAACGCCCGAGGCCATGGTCTTCGGGCCCGGCGACAACGCCACCAGGCGGCTCCTTACCGGAGGCCGACCGCGCGTCCGTCCCCCCCGGGCAAGAGCGGCAACAGCGGCTCCAGCACGGCCCATTGCCCGCCCGTCCCCACGCGCCACGCAACACGCGCCACGCACCACGCGCCACGGAGCAAGATCCTCGCACCGCTGAGATCCACTTCCGGTACACGCTTTGGCCTCGGCGGTCCGTCGGAGCCGTCACAGGAACCTCAAATGTTCACCGGACTCCCCTACAACCTTGACCATTTTCCGAGGGTCTCCTGATCACGGCACCGGATTCCCGGGGTCCGCCCCGACCGTTGGAGACACCTTGCGCAAGCACGCCCTCCTGCTGACCGCCGGCCTCCTCGCCTCCGGTCTCACCCCGCTGGTGCTGGCCGCGCCGGCGACCGCGGCCACCGCGAAGTTCGCGGACGACTTCAACGGGGACGGCCACCGCGATCTCGTCTTCGGGGACAGCACCGCCACGGTGGGCGGCAAGAAACAGGCGGGCGCCGTCGTGGTCGTCTGGGGCACCGCCCACGGTCCCGCGCCCGCCAAGCGCTCGGTGATCACGCAGAACACCCCGTACATCGCGGGTACCGCGGAAACGAACGACTCCTTCGGCACGAAGGTCACCGCAGCCGACATGAACAAGGACGGTTACGGCGACGTCGTCGTCACCGCTCCCGGCGAGGACGAGGGCGCCTACAACGGCACCTTCACCATCCTGTGGGGCTCCAAGGCGGGCCTGACCAACGGGACGTCATTCAAGAGTCCGGGCTGCAAGGACTGCGGCTTCGCCAAGGACATCGCCGTCGGCGACTTCACCGCCGACGGCAAGCAGGACGTCGTCGCGATCACCGACGACTACGTCTACGTCGTACGCGGTCCGTTCACCAAGACCGGCTCGCGGGGGACGGCCACCAACCTCGACCCGATCGACGGCGAGGACATCGCGCCGGAACTCGTGGTCTCCGGCAAGGTCACCAAGGACGGCACCGCCGACTTCGCGGTCCTCGGCTGGGACGCGGACACCTGGACCAACCGCGTCTGGTTCTACCGCGGCCGTTCCGGCGGTCCGGCCACGCCGCCGCGGAAGATCGGCCTGCCCCAATCGAGCGACATAGCCCACCCGAGCGCCACGATCGCCGACTTCAACAAGGACGGCTACGGCGACCTCGCGGTCGGTATCCCCCGCTCGGGCAAGGGCGGCGCCGTACACATCCTCAAGGGCACCTCGGCCGGCCCGAGCACCACGGTCACCTCGATCAGCCAGGCCACCACCGGTGTCCCGGGCACGCCGGAATCGGTCGACTACTTCGGGTACGACGTGTCGGCCGCGGACACGAACGGCGACGGCTACCCGGACCTCGCGGCGGGCGTCCCCGGCCAGGTGCTCGGCAAGAATCTCTTCCGGGGCGGCGCGGTCACCCTCCTGCGCGGCGGCAAGGGCGGCCTCACGGGCAAGAACTCCCGCCAGTACGACGTCCGCACACCCGGCGTCGAGGGCGCTCCCTCCGAAGCGAACGACTCCTGGCTGGGATCGTCGGTCCTGCTGCGCGACTTCAACCACGACGGACGCGCCGAACTGATCGCCACAGCCAACGAGAAGGCCCGCCTCCACCTCCTCCCGAGCACGGCCTCCGGCCCCACAGGCACCGGCTCCACCCTGCTCACCGCCCAGTCCCTGGGCCTGGGCACCCGCCCATACTTCGGCGCGGCCCTGACCGACTGACGCGCGCGACCGCACGAGATCGCTCTCGTACCGAACGTACGAGAGCGACCCCGCCAACGCGGCAAGCGCGCGTCCCGGCACTCATGGCGCAGGACGCTCAGCGTGGGCTGACGGCGCTGCTTGCCCGGCTGGATCAGGAACGTGCCGAACGTGAGCAACGCGCGCCCGGTGGGGAAGTTTGACCGCCGTACGCTGTCGCCCCCGTCTGGCCTTCACGGGCGGGCGGGGGCTTTCCGCCGAGTGCGAGGTCTATCGCGAGTCACTGAGGAGGGGACCGAATAGAAGTTGCAGGAGGCGCCGATACCTTGCAGCAGCTTCCTCGTCGCTCATGGGCGACGCGTTGGGGTCCCAGTACTTCTCCCACTTCCCGTCGCTGTCAGCGCCGTTGGTGGTGCGCCACATCCAGGCGCCGGTGCCCGGTTCATCGGTCATGTCGGGCAGCATCGCGGAACGGGGGACATGTCTCAACTTGATGCCGGCGCCGCGCCCCGCTCTCCTCCGGGAGGCGGGGCGCTTTCGTCATGCCCGGGGTCAATCGTCGGGCTGCTCTATCGCGATCTCGTAGGCGATCTCCCAGCGCACGTCCGCGACCGTGATGTCCGCGGTCTCCACCGGCCGGCCGTCAACGTCGTAGTACGTCCGCTCGATCTCGGTGATCAGGTCGCCGACACTGATGCCCAACAGGTTCGCGATCTCCTGCGTAGCTCGGCCGGGGCGCGGGACTTCGACGGCAGTCTCGATGACGACGCCGATCGAACGCATCCGCTCCACCACTCCGGCGCCCGCGTGCGGCCCCATCTCGGGCAGCACGATCGGTGTGCCGTCCGTGACGGCCATGGGCTCCCAGCTCTCGGAGAGCTGGACCGGCTGGCCGTCGCCGAGGAACTCGTATCGGGTGACGACGCACAGGTCACCTGGCTCGATCGCCAGACGCTCCGCGATGTGCTCGGGCGCCGGGGCGCGCGCCTCGCTGCGGGACTCCCAAGTACCCGCGCGCCCTTGCTCCTTCATGTCCGCGCGGAACGGGGAGCCGCCACGGCGCTCGCGGTGGCGGGAGCGAACCATGCGCAGCCGCTCGCGTGGCCGGCGCACGTAGGTCCCGGATCCCGCGCGGCCTTCGAGGAGTCCCTCGATGATCAGCCGTTCCATGGCACGCTGCGCGACGCTCTGACCGACGCCGTACTCCTCGGCGAAGCGGGCACGGGAGGGCAGCTTGGCGCCGACCGGCCACTCGCCCGCCTTGATACGGGCGCGTAGAGCGTCGGCGACCTGCAAGTACGGCGTGTCACGAGGCATTTGGGCCGCTCCGGGGTTGAACGTCGACATTGACAAAGCTAACCCATCAGGTTGAAGCTGAATACTCAGCATCACGATGAGTGATCGCCCGCTTACGAGGGGGACCCGTGTGTTCGCCTGATACCCAAGTCGCGGCCCTGACCGCACTGCTCGCGGCCGTCACAGGCGGCGAGCCGCGCACCAAGGAGACAGCGGCGGGCGTCATCCGCATCGAGGCCGACCTGCCCGCGGACCTGCGGGACAGCACCCGCACAGCCATCCTCAGCGCGCTGACCATGGCCGACCGCTATGGCCACGACCGCAGCACGGACCGGGATGTCGTCTGGGCGGAACTCGACCGGGCCGAGACCACGCCGGAGGCGTCATGACGCGCTGCGCCAAGGGCCGACACGACTTCCCGATCGAGGACGAGGCCGGCGCCTGCTGCCCCGAGCACGGCGTGACCTTGGTGTGGCACTCCCCGCCCGCCCAGTGACGCCAGCCAGCCGGACGCGCCCGGCGACACGAACGAGATGGGCGGCCGTCCGTCCCTACGTGCGGGCCGGACACCCCCATTGATCCCCGCCTCGGCCGATGACTCCCGCCAGGAAACCCCGGCCGAGGCGGTGCCCACCCATCGAGAAGAAAAGAGGGCACCACATGTCTACCCGATCCTTACCCCAGCATGGGGCAGACCCCGGCCGACAGAGCTTGGCGTTCGCCTGGCTGGAAGTCACGGGATTCTGCAACCTCGAATGCACCCACTGCTACGCCGACTCATCCCCCCGCGGCACGCACGGCACCATGACCGCGGCAGGCTGGAAGGACTGCGTCGACCAGCTCGCCGCCATGGGCGTAAGTGACGTTCAGTTCATCGGCGGGGAACCCACCCTGTACCCGCACCTCACCGACCTCATCGGGCACGCGGCGCGCGTCGGCCTGGCCGTGGAGGTGTTCTCGAACCTGACGCATGTCTCGGACGAGCTGTGGGCCACGTTCGCCGAGTACCGCGTCAGGCTCGCCACGTCGTACTACTCGGACACCGCCGAGGAGCACGACGCCGTTACGGTACGGCCGGGGTCCCACAGCCGCACACGGGCAAACATCCAACGCGCGCAGGAACTCGGCCTCACCCTGCGCGGCGCGGTCATTTCAGCACTGCCCGGACAACGGGCCGAAGACGCGTTCCGGGACCTCACGGACCTTGGGCTGACGGCCGTGGGCGGGGACCACACCCGGGCGATCGGGCGAGCCGGCAAGGGCGCCCGGCCCACCATCGCTGATCTGTGTGGTCAATGCGCCCAGGGGAAGCTCGCGATCGGCCCCGACGGGGATGTGTGGCCCTGCGTCATCGGCCGGTTCATCAGCCTGGGAAATGTCCTGGTGTCCCCGCTGAAGGACATTTGGGCGGGCCCGGCGACCAAGCGGGCACGCGCCGAGATCGAAGCCGTTCACCGGCCGCTGCCCGCGCGTTCGTGCACACCTCCGCAGTGCCTTCCTTGGTGCGGACCATGCTCACCGTGCGTACCCGACGCGGAGGCTACGATCGAGGTTTCCGGACAGATCGGACCATAGGAGGCGGCATGGCGCGGACGGACGAGCAATGGCAGCGGACCGCAATGTATGTGCGCCACGCGTACAACAAGCTCAGCGTGCGTGATCTCCCGCTGTGCCTCCCCGGGGAACCGCAGGAGTGCGGCCAGAGCGCGCAGCAGCATGTGCTGCTGTGGGCAGCTGACCTGAAGGCCGCGGCCCATCACCTGATCGAGGAGTCCGCTCCGACCCACGACGAAGCCGCCTACCACGCCGGCCCGTTGTACAAGGACAAGCTGAACGTGCTGCGCGAGAGTTCCGCGCGACAGTCGGCGTAACCCGGAACGGGCGGCAGGGGCCCCGGCCGGAAACGCGGCCGGAGACGCGGCCGGGGCCCTTCTACGTGATCGTTTGCACCTCGATTGAGCACCGCTGGAGCAGACGTCCGAAATGAACTCGAACAGAGAACAGCCCCAGATCAGTAATGGGCTCTGACCTGGGGCTGAGATGTAGGCCGTGTGGGACTCGAACCCACAACCAACGGATTAAAAGTCCGCTGCTCTGCCAATTGAGCTAACGGCCCTCGGCACAACACCCACGAGCATAGCCCGCCGGGGGCGGTGCGCCGATCGGGTATCCGGTCGTGGGGATGTCGCGCCTCGGTGGGGTGGCGGGAGAGGGGGGGTGTGGGTGGCGGGGGAGGTGGGGGACGGGGCAGGGCCCGTGATCCACCCTGGGGGTGGGGCACGGGCCCTGGTGGGGCGTCAGATCGGGTGACGGTCAGCCGTTGCGCTTCCAGCGCGGCTTGTCGTCGCGGCGGCCGAAGGAGCCGGTGCCGGTGCCCGTGGAGCCGCCTCGGTGGTCGTCGCGGCGGGTGGACGGACGGTCGTGGGCGGCGGCGCGGAAGCCGGTGCCCGCCGGGCGGTCGTCGCGACGGTCACGGTTGAAGGGGCGGTCGCTGGGAGCCCGGTGGTCGCGGCGCTCGAAGGAGCGGCCACCACGGTCGTCACGGCGCTCGCCGCCACGGTCGTCACGACGCTCGCCACGGTCACCGTTGAAGCCGCCGCGCTCCGCGCCACGGTCGTCGCGGCGCTGGAACCCGCCACGGTCGCCACCGCGGTCAGCGCCCCGGTCGTCACGACGCTGGAACCCGCCACGGTCGCCGCCACGGTCACCACCACGGTCGTCCCGACGGAAGCCGCCACGGTCGCCGCCGCGGTCGTCCCGACGGTCGTCGCGGCGCTGGAACCCGCCGCGGTCGCCACCGCGGTCGCCACCGCGGTCGGCGCCCCGGTCGTCACGACGCTGGAAGCCACCACGGTCACCGCCACGGTCACCACCGCGGTCGTCACGCGGCGTGTAGCCGCGCGCGCCGCCCCGGCCGCTGCGCTCGCCACGGTCGTCGCGGCGCCCGAAGTTCCCGCGCTCGTCGCGGCTGTCCCTGCGCTCCTCGCGCTGCGCCGGAACGGCGGCGGCCGCTGCCGCCGCTTCCTCCACCGCGCGCTCGGTCTCGGCGGCCACCTCGGCCACCGCCGCCTCCGGGTCCTCGCCCCGCTCGCGCGCCGCGCGGGCGATCAGGCGGTCGGCCTCGTCGCGGAGTTCGGCGGCACGGCGCTGAAGGCGTTCGAGCTGCTTGGTCAGCTCCGAGACCTCGCGCTCGGCCTGCTTGGCCGCGTTGTTCGCGGAGTCGGCCTGGACCTCCGTGAGCGAACGCGCGCCGGTGATCTCCGCCACCTCCGGGTCGAACGCGCCCGCTCCGCCGACCATGTGACGCGAGGCGTCCACGCCCGCGTCCTCCATCAGCCGGAAGATCTGACGGCGCTGGTGCGGCAGCGCCAGCGATACGACGACCCCGGACTTGCCGGCCCGCGCCGTACGGCCCGAGCGGTGCAGATAGTCCTTGTGGTCGCCGGCCGGGTCCACGTTCAGTACGAGGTCGATGCCGTCCACATGGATACCGCGGGCGGCGACGTCGGTGGCGACCAGCGCGTTGACGTAACCGTCCTTGAAGTCCGCCAGCGTCCGGGTACGCGCGCCCTGCGTCATACCGCCGTGCAGCGCGTCCGCCTTCACGCCCGACTCGCGCAGCTGCTCCGCGATCCGGTCGGCGCCGAGCTGCGTCCGTACGAAGATGATCGTGCGGCCCTTGCGCGCGGCGATCGCCGCGGTCACGGGGGCCTTGTCCTTCGGCTTCACCACGAGCACGTGGTGCGTCATGGTCGTGACATTGCCCTGGGCGCTGTCGACCTCGTGGCTGACCGGACTGGTCAGATAGCGCTTGACCAGCGTGCTGATCTCGTTCTCCATGGTGGCGGAGAAGAGCATCCGCTGGCCGCCCGCCGGCACCAGGTCGAGCAGCTCGGTGACCTCGGGCAGGAAGCCCAGGTCGGACATCTGGTCGGCCTCGTCGAGGATCGCGATCTGGACCTTCTCCAGCGAGCAGGCACCGCGGTTGATGATGTCGCGCAGCCGGCCCGGGGTGGCGACGAGGATGTCGACGCCACGCTCCAGGGCGTAGATCTGGTTGCCCATCGACGTACCGCCGCAGACGACCTTCATCTTCAGGCCGAGCACGTCGCCGTACGGCTGGAGCGCGTCCGCGACCTGCATCGCCAGCTCGCGGGTCGGGGTGAGGATGATGCCGCGGGGCTTCTTCTTCTCGGTGTGGCCGCCGGACAGCGTGGCCAGCAGCGGCAGACCGAAGGAGAGGGTCTTGCCGGAACCGGTACGGCCACGGCCCAGGATGTCCTTGCCGGCCAGGGCGTCCGGAATGGTCGCGGCCTGGATCGGGAAGGGCGCGGTGACGCCGTTCTGGTTGAGCTTACGGACGATGCCCTCGGGCAGGCCCAGGTCGCTGAAGGTCAGCCCCGGGGCCTCGGAGGAGTCGGCGGACTCGGCCTCGGCGGACTCGGCCTCGGCGGACGTGTCGTCGTCGGACGCCCCGTCGTAGGACGTGTCGTTGTCGGACGTGTCGGAGATCTCAGGGTCCTCAGAACCCTCAAGGTCCTCTGATCCCTCAGCGGTCTCGGACGCCTCGGACGCCTCGGACGTCACTGAGACCTCGTCAGCCTCAACCGTCTCGGTGGACTTGAGGGACTTGGAGGACTTGGGGGACTTGGGGGCCGTTACGTCAGTCGTACCGGTGGCCGCTGCGGCCTCCGGACCCTCGACGGTCTCCACCGGCTCGGTGGACTCGTGCTCGGGCATGACGGCGTGGTCAGTACTGGAAATGGACATGCGAAATGCGAAACCTTCCGGAGTCTCGGCACGCGCCCAAACTCCGTGATTCGCAAATCGACCGCCTCAATGCGGTCAGCCACGGCAAGGGAGAGTACGCGCCACGTGGCGCTCTTCTGTGTCGGCGCCAGGCAATGATCAAACGATCTACTACCATACGCACCCACCCCCCTCCAAGGCAAACCGCCGCCACGGCGACCCCCGTCACACCGGTCCCATCTGCGGTGATGCCATCGGCTCCGCCCGCATTCCCATTCCTGACGCCTTCCCCGACGTCTTCCCCTTCCCCGACGTCTTCGCGGACGTCTTCCCGGACCCGAGCCCGGGTCCCATGCCCGTCCCCGCTCCCGGCCCGGTCGGCTCCCCGGCCGACGTCAAGCTCGTACGGATGTCCGCCGCCGGCGATACGGACGGCGGTTCCTGCGGCTTCGTCGGTTCCGGCTCGGGCTCCGGTGCCGGGTCGGGGCTCTGTACCGGCGGCTGGCTGGGGGAGGGCGCCGGGCGCGTGGGCTCCTTGGACGGTACGGGCTCGTTCCCCGGCGGGGTCGGCTTCTTCCCGGGCTGGGGCCGCTCGCCCTTCGAGGGCTTGGGCGACGGCGTGTCGGCGGAGCTGGGGCTCGGCGACGCGCCCTTGTCCCTGCCGTCCCCTCCCCCGCCGGCCCCCTCCGAGCCCTCCGCCTCCACTCCCGTACGCCCCTGCCAGGCGTGGGGCGCCCCGGGGCCCGCGCCCGTACCCCCGTCGGGCTCGGCGGCGGAACCATGGCGGTCCGCTGAACGCGACGGCGCCGGCTTTCCCTCGTCCTCCCCGACGCTCATGCAGCCCGCGGACGCCGCGACCGCCAGGGAGGTGACGATCCAGACGGCGAAACGGCCTGGGGCGGACATGGCGGAAAACTGGCGCACGGGCGGCACCTCCGGGGCTGGGATACGGACTCCACCGCCGACGGCGGGGGTTTCCCTGCCCAACTTCCTTTTCCCCGCCGGGGACACGCTCGGGGCGCGTTCAGGCCGGGTGTGTGACGCGTTCGCGCCGGTCCCCGCCCTCACGCCGTCCCGGCCCACGCCCCTCGCCGCCCCGGCCCTCACCCCACACCGTCCCCGCCCTCGCCCTCGCCCTCGCCACCGAAGCCCTCGGGCCGCCGATCCGCCATGGGGCGAATGCGCGGGCGATACAGGCGATTTGGCCTTCGTATCACCCGAAAGCGGACACGGAAACGTTCAGTTCCCTTCCACTTCCTTCCCGCGCACGCCCCACCGGAACGGCCGGTCATCACCGACAATGAACCCGTGCTGGAGATGACACGCGAGACGTTCGAAGAGCTGGTCGGCCAGGCCCTCGATCAGATCCCCCCGGAGCTGACACGGGTCATGGACAACGTGGCCGTCTTCGTCGAGGACGAACCCGGCCCGTCCGACCCCGAACTGCTGGGGCTGTACGAGGGGACTCCGCTCACGGACCGGGGCGAGTGGTACGCGGGGGTCCTGCCCGACCGCATCTCGATCTACATGGGCCCGACCCTGCGCTACTGCGAGAGCCCGGAGGACGTGGTCCACGAAGTCTCCGTGACCGTCGTCCATGAGATCGCCCATCACTTCGGCATCGACGACGAGCGGCTGCACGAACTGGGCTGGGGCTGAGCGCGCACCACCCGCTCCACGCACCCCACCCACGCCCGTCCGCACCACCCGCTCCACACCCCCCACCCCACGCGCCCCACAGCGACCACAAGCACCAAGAGGCTCAAAGGACTACGCATGATGGCGTAGCGCAGGCATGGTCACCCGTCACTTCGGGCATACGGGCCCAATGGCCCGTGATGTACTGCGTTTCCCGTTCCGTGCCACACGTACCCGCGTCCTGGGCCACCTCCAATCCCGCCGGGAGGGACCCACCAGCGCGCTGGTCCACTCACCGCACCCCTACTCCCGCGCCCTCGGTCTGGTCGCCGTCGTGGTGCTGGGCGCGTGGCTCGGACTGCTGGTCGTCGGCAGCGTACGGACGCCCGTCGGCCCGATGGACACGCGGATGACCCTGCGGCCGTCCCTCACCGGCGGCACCAAGATCAATGTCTCGCCGCTCGGCGCGCTGGAGATGAAGACGCACACCGCCCCGATCCGTCTCGACGTGGATGTGGACCAGCTCGATCCCGTGCGCTCCACCGCGCTCGTCGAGCACCCCGAACGGCTCTCGGGGCTCCAGGACGAGGTCACCCACGATGTCGCGGACGGCACCACGGAGCTGGCCGTACGCTCGTGCGTCGCCGTCGTCTCCGGCGCGACCGCCCTCGGTCTCACCGTCTACCGCCGCCCGCGCCGCGCGCTCGCCGCCGGCGGGCTCGCGCTCGGTCTGCTGGCCGCCTCGGGCATCGGCGCGTACGCCACCTGGAACCCCAAGTCGGTGCTGGAGCCCAAATTCTCCGGACTGCTCTCCTCCGCGCCCCAGGTCGTCGGCAGCGCCCGTTCGATCGTCACCGACTTCGACGTCTACCAGAAGGAGTTGGCGCGGCTGGTCACCAATGTGACCAAGCTGTACGACGCGACCTCCACGCTGCCCACCTACCAGCCGGACCCGGCGACCCTGCGGGTACTGCATGTCTCCGACATCCATCTCAACCCGGCGTCCTGGCACATCATCGGCTCGCTCGTGGAGCAGTACGGGATCGACCTGATCATCGACTCCGGCGACACCATGGACCACGGCGCCTCCGCCGAGAACACGTTCCTCGACCCGATCGCCGATCTCGGTGTCCCCTATGTCTGGGTACGCGGGAACCACGATTCGGAGATCACCCAGAAGTACCTCCGGCGCATGAAGAACGTCAGGGTCCTGGACGAGGGCCGGGCGGTGACCGTCGCCGGACTCCGGGTGGCGGGCATGGGCGATCCGCAGTACACCCCCGACCGTTCGACGGAGGCGGGGGGCGATCCGGCGGAGCGCATGGCCGGCATCCAGTTCGCCTCGGCCCTGCGCGACCAGGCGGCGGCCGGCACCCCCGTGCATATCGCGGTCGCCCACAACCCGGTGGCGGCGCGGGAGACCGACGGGCTCGTCCCGCTCGCGCTGTCCGGTCATGTCCACCACCGCGAGACGGAGGTGATGGCGCACGGCACCCGGCTGAAGATCGAGGGGTCGACGGGCGGCGGCGGGCTGCGCGCCGTACAGAACGACGAACCGGAGAAGGTGCGCACCTCCGTGCTCTATCTGGACCGGACGACCAAGCGGCTCCAGGCGTGGGACGAGATCACCCTCGGCGGTCTCGGACTGACGACGGCGGAGGTCAGCCGCCATCTCCCGAAGGAGGCGGGCACCCCGGGAGCGAGCCCGTCACCGGAAGCGGGCCCGTCGGGCGGCCCGAGCCCGTCACCGGGCACCGCGGGGAGCACCGGTCCGTCGGGAAGGCCCTCGGGGAACACCTCCGAGCGTCCCTCCGGAAGCCCCTCCGGAAACCAGTCCGGAAGCCCCTCCGGAAGCCCGAGTCCGACGAGGAGCACCAGGCTTACGGGACCGCCGCCGGCCACCCGTACCGCCTCACCTTCGCGAATCCCGGGAGGCGCACCCGTACCGGCCCCCGCACCCGCCCCGTAAACCGTTTTGGCGATAGCTCCTGCCATCCCATATGCTTCTCACGTCCCCGACGCGCTGCAAAGCGCCCAGGCGGGCCCTTAGCCCTCATCGTCTAGTGGCCCAGGACGCCGCCCTTTCAAGGCGGTAGCACGGGTTCGAATCCCGTTGGGGGCACATCTGAACACCCCACGTTTCGGCTGCTTCGTATGAGGTAGCCGGGACGCGGTCGGTACGGCCCAGCCGCGCGGAGGACTCAGTTCCCCGGCGAGCGATGTCCCGGCGGATCAGTCGCTGACAAGGTCACTGACAAGCGAGTCTCCGACGAAACCACTCCGGGAAGCCACGGGTCGGCACGCCGGGCCAACGCTTCCACGGCACCAGTCACCCGCCCTTAGCCTGACCGCATGGGGCAATCGGGGGGAATGTCACGGCCCGGCAGAGTCCGGGACGCGGCCGTGCGCGCGGCGATGTCCGCACGGAGTGTCGAGGAATTCTTCGACGGGGTGGCCCGGTCGGTCGTCCCCGCGCTGCGGTGCGACATCTGGGCCGGGATCACGGTCGATCCGGAGACGTTGATGAACACCGGCGGCAGCTATCGCGACGCCGTTCCCGCCGCGCTGATGCCACGGATGCTCGACATCGAGTACCGCGAGGGCGACGCCAACGCCCTGCCCGATCTGGCCCGTAGACCGGTGCCTGTCGGCCTGCTCAGCCAGGAGGTCGGCGGGCGTCTCGAACACAGCCCCCGCTACCGGGACATCGCCGGCCCTCTCGGCTTCCGCGACGAATTACGCGTCCTGCTCCGGGACCGCCACGGCGCCTGGGGGGCGCTGGTCCTCGGCCGCGGCGACGACGCCCCCGCCTTCGGACCCGCCGATCTCGCGCTGGCCGGCGCACTCGCACAGCCTCTGGGGAACGCCCTGCGCCGGCTGCATCTCGCCCGCCGGGCGCAGGACGAGCAGTCGCCGACGGCCCCGGGCATGGTGCTGCTGGACGAGGAGTACGGCGTGCTCCATATGACGCCCACCATCCCCATGTGGTTCGAGAGCATGTCCCCGCCGGACATGTCGCCGGACATGTTCCCGCCGGACATGTCCCCGCCGGACCCCACGCTCGCCAGGCACGCTCACTCCCTCTCCGGTCCCCCGGCAGGAAACGTCCTGCCCCCCGCGGTGTACGCGGTCGCGGCGGCGGTCCGGGCGCCTGGCGCCGGGAGTTCCCTCAGCTCCTGGGTGCACAGCCGCACCCGGGGCCAGGTACGGCTGCACGCCTGGCGAATGGACGACCTGGCGGGGGCGCGGGTCGCCGTCGTGGCCGAACCGGCGGGCCCCGGCGAACACGTCGGCCTGATCGTCGCCGCGTACGGGCTGACCGCCCGCGAACGCCACATCACCCAATTGGTACTGCGCGGCCACTCCACGGCCGAGATCGCCCGGCAGGCCGGACTGTCCCCGCACACCGTGCAGGACCATCTCAAGTCGGTGTTCGACAAGACGGGAGTACGAAGCCGCCGTGACCTCGTGGCGACGCTCTTCACCCGCCACTACGAGCCGGGCCTGATCCCGCTCTCACCGCCCCCGACCACGCACCGCTGACCGGCTGTTGGCATAGACCGGCCGTTGCCGTGGACGGCCGGACGCGCAGGTGACGTGAGCGAGTCGGCCGTCTCAAGGTTTCTCCAAGGTTTACCGAAGGTGCGCGGGCCACATTGATGACCAACCGTTCCCAACCAAGAGGAGCAGAAGATGCGTCTGCGTAGCGCACTTGCCACCGCGGGGCTCGGAACAGCGGTCGCCCTCGGCACCATGGTCATGCCCGCACAGGCATCCCAGAACGCGGCCTCGGCGCCGCCCGTGGCCGCGGCCGCGTGCACGGAGTGGTTCGACAGCGCCGGCAGCGGCGGCGCCGAGCGGTACCACGTGGAGTGTCCCGGCTACTTCGTGACGGTCTGGGTCACGTGCAGCTCGGGGTCGCCCGTCAACGGGGCGAAGCGGTGGGGATATCAGAAGGCGGAGTGCCGCAACGGCGCGTACATCACCAGCGGCGGCTTCAACGCGACGCGGACCTGATGTCCTGACGCAGGAGCCTCTCCCGCGGCTGTAGGAGCCTCTCCCGCGGCAGAGTCCACAGCGTGACGGTGCCCCCGTGCCGGACCAGGTACGGGGGCACTCGCCCGACGCGTTGGTGCGTGACGCCGTAGCCGTACGCGGCCCCCGGAGCAGGACCCCATCGCGCGTACGCCGTCGAGGTCCGGGCCGGTCCCGGCGATGAGGCCGCAGGTCACGCGTGCGGGGCATGACCTTGGGTCTGCTACGCTGATTCAGCGACATCAGCCAAGCGGTACGTGTCCATCCGGTCACTGGGAATCACCAGTCCGGTGATGGTGGGGACACTAATCGCGTTGGGGGCACGCGTCACTGTGTGCGAGACTGGTGCTCGCACATCGCATGGTCCTGTGGAGCAGCTTGGAGTGCTCGCCACCCTGTCAAGGTGGAGGCCGCGGGTTCAAATCCCGTCAGGACCGCTGCAACCGTCAGGTTGCGTGGCTGGGTAGCTCAGTTGGTACGAGCGATCGCCTGAAAAGCGATAGGTCGCCGGTTCGATCCCGGCCCCAGCCACCACTGTCCGCAAGGACACAAGCCCCCCACCGATTATCTCGGCGGGGGGCTTTTTGGCTTCTCCGGCGGAGGGGCTTTCCCGTACGCGCCTCTCCAGCGCCTCCCACGTCCAGCACCTCTCACGCGCCGTCTGGCCGCGGGCCGTCCGGTCACGCGCCGTCTGACCGCGCGCCGTCCGGTCGCGCCGCTCAGGCGCCGCCCGTTCCGGCCTTCTCGGTACGGTCCGGCTCGCTCGCACCCCGCCCGCGCGGCCGGCGCGTCACCGTGCGCACGACCACCACGACCGCCACCAGTGCCACCGCCGTCAGCAGCGCCCAGTCCGGCACGGCCGCGGCGACCCCGCGCGCCCACCGTTCGGCCTCGAAGGACGCGTCGACCGAGAGCAGCCCCGGCAGCGCGGTCGTCCCGTCGAAGACGAGGAAGACCGCGCCCAGCACAACGAAGAAGAACCCGGAGAGCAACGAGGTCGTGTGCAGCTCGAAGCGGCCGGCCCGGAAGGCACGGCCGCGCAGCCAGGTCCGGCGGCCGAGACCGTACCGCTCCCAGAGCAGGGCCAGCAGGAACAGCGGTACGGCCATACCGAGCGCGTACACCGCGAGCAGCACGCTCCCGTAGACCGGTGTGCCGTTCAGCGCGGCCACCGTCAGCACGCTGCCGAGGATCGGCCCCGCGCAGAAGCCCGCGAGCCCGTAGACCAGCCCGAGCGCGTACACGGACAGCGCGGTCGTGGGGCGGATCCGGCCCGACAGCCCGGCGATACGGCGTGAGGCGAAGCCCAGGCCGAGGATCTGGGCGAGCCCGAGCGCGATGATCAGCCAGCCGCCGAGGGCGACCAGCAGATCGCGGTGGCCGTAGAAGAGCCGCCCCGCGAACGAACCGGCGGCGCCCAGCGGGACGAGGGTGGTGGCCAGTCCCAGATAGAAGATGCCGGTACGGGCGAGAAGGCGGCCCGCCGAGTCGATGGAGTACGCGAAGAACGCGGGCAGCAGCAGGGCGCTGCACGGGCTGAGCAGTGCCAGCAGACCGCCGAGCAGCGCGACCGGATAGCCGATGTCGGTCGTCACCGATCGCCCTTGCCTCCCTTGTTGTCCTCGTTGCCCTCGGCCGGTCCGGGGCCGCCCTTGCTGTCCCTCTTCGTGGGGTCCTTGGTCGGGAGGTCCTTCGGGAGCGTCCCGTTCGTCGAAGAGTTCGTCGTCGGGAGGTCCTTCGGGGCTGTGCCGTTGGTCGGCGGATCCTTCGGGGCCGTGCCCTTCGGAGCCGTCTCCTTCTGCGGGGTGAGCTTGGGCGGGGGGTCCTTCTTCGCCGCCTCGATGGCCCGGGTGAAGGTCTCCAACGGCTGGGCGCCCGCGATGGGACGGCCATTGACGAGGAAGGACGGGGTGGAGGTGGCGCCGAGCCCGTACGCCTCCGCCTGGTCCTTGCGTACGGACGCCTCGGCGGCGTCACTCTCGCGGTCGTCCCTGTACCGGTTGATGTCCTTCACCCCGGCCTCGCGGGCGAGCTGGTCGAGCCGGTCGACGGCGAAGCCCTTCTCCTTCGATCCCTCGGCGTACGCGGCGGCGTGGAACTGCCAGAAGCGGCCCTGCCGTCCGGCCGCCCAGGCGGCGCGGGCCGCGGCCTCGGACTGGTTGCCGAAGATCGGGAAGTTGCGCCACTCGATACGGAGGGTGCCGTCCTCGACGTACTTCTTGATCAGCGCGGGCTCGCTGTCGCGGGCGAACTTCCCGCAGTAGCCGCACTTGAAGTCGGCGTACTCGACCATCACGACCGGCGCGTCCGCACGCCCCACGGCGAGCGGATCGCCCACGCCGCGCCGGGCGAGCTTCACCAGTTCGGGATAGACCCCGGCCTGCGGCTGGGCGGGGATCTCGGAGATCACCCTGTCCCGGGACGGGGCGCGGGAGGGCGGTTCCGGCCGGGTGGAGGTGTACGAGACGACGCCGAGCAGCACGGTGGCGGCCACGATGCCCGCGCCGATGACGATGGCCTGACGAGAGGGGCGCGACGGAGGCGAGGACGGGGCCGGTGAGGGGGCCGGAGCAGGGGGAGCGGACGGCGCGGGCGGCGCGGGGTGGGCCTGCGGGGACGGAGGGGACGGAGGGGACGGAGGGGACGACGCCGGTGGGGACGACGGAGACGGCACGGCCGTGGACGACGGCGGAGGCGGAGACGCAGGGGACGACGACGGCGCGGGCGGGGCCGGCGGAGACGGCACGGGCGGAGGAGTCACGGGCGGAAGAATCGCCGGAGCCACCGGAGCCACCGGAGCCGCCGGAGCCGCCGGAGATGTGGGCGACGGAGACGACGCGGGCGCAGACGGCGGGGACGCGGGAGACGGAGACGGCGGAGGAGACGCCGGAGCCGGCAGGGACGGAGACGGCGGGGCCGCCGGGGACGGAACCGGGACCGATGACGGTGGCGCCGACGGCGTCGGAGGAGAGACCGGTGGAGACGCCGGTGGAGACGCCGGAAGCGTTGCCGCCGGAGAAGCGGACAGGGACGGCGAAGGCGGCGGGGATGCGGGCGGTGCCGGCACCGGCGGTCCCGCCACCGGCGACGGGGAGGCGGGTGGAGAGGCCTCCGGGGTCGGCGGAGGGGACAGAGGCGACGGGGAGGACGGCAGGGCCGACGCGGGCGGAGAGGTCGGCAGAGACAACGGGAGCGACGGAAGCGGGGAAGCGGGCGGGAACTGGGACGACTGCGACGAGGCAGACAACGAGACGGAAGGAGACGGAGACGGAGACGGAGCACAAGAGGACGGAGACACGGGGGAAGACAGGGACGGCGACGGAGGGGACACGGACGAGTTCGACGAGCTCGCCGGGTGCAACGAGTTCGACGGCGGCAACGGGTGCGCCGAGTGGGACGGCGGCGCTGCCGACGAGGGCGACGGCCGCGCTGCCGACGGCGGCGGCGACGCGGACGACGGCTGGGACGAGGACGGAGACGGGGTGGCGGACGGGGTGGCAGACATGGACGAGCGACCTCCGCGACAAAGGGGATGAAAAGGATGAACCTGGCCTAAGTCCTTCCCTATACCCGTGGCACCGGGAGGTCGACCGGTGAGAGCCCAGCGAGCGGCGGCGGTCCACGCTCCCGTGTGACGGACGGAACGGCCTGGTCACCCCGAGCCCAACGGCCTGGTCACCCGGAGCCCCGTCGCCGAGCCCCGTCGCCGGGCCCCCGGCCGAGCCACCCCCGACCGGCGGCAGACCACCCCCAGCCGCCCCCCGGGCCGCCAACGGACCACCCTCACCCCACCCCGGCCGCCAACGGACCCCCGCCACGCCCCCAACCCGATGCCAACCCGCCCCCAACCCGACTCCGAATCACCCCCGGGCCACCCCCGACCGGCCACCTCCCGCCCCCCCATCCGTCCGCCCCCGCCGCCGCGACCGAAATGGGTTCGCCACCCCCGAGCCGCGGGTGAGATCCTTGGCTCGGTATGTCTACTTCCTTCGCCGATCTCCAGACCCTGCTGGCCGATGTCTCGCTGCGCGACGCGCAGCGGCTCGGCCGCCGTCTCGAGGGCGCCCGGCGCATCCGTAAACCCGAGGCACGGCAGGCCGTGCTGGACGAGATCGCCGGTGAGGCCGGGAAGGCCGGCGAGCGCATGCGGCTGCGCGGCGCGCGCGTGCCCGCCGTCACGTATCCCGATCAGCTCCCCGTCAGCCAGCGGAAGGACACGATCCTGGAGGCGATACGCGACCACCAGGTCGTGATCGTCGCGGGTGAGACCGGGTCGGGCAAGACGACCCAGATCCCCAAGATCTGTCTGGAGCTGGGCCGCGGCGTCCGCGGCATGATCGGGCACACCCAGCCGCGCAGACTCGCCGCCCGTACCGTCGCCGAGCGGGTCGCGGACGAACTGGACACGCCCCTGGGCGAGGCCGTCGGCTGGAAGGTCCGCTTCACGGACCAGGTCGACCAGGACGCGACCTTCGTCAAGCTGATGACGGACGGCATCCTGCTCGCCGAGATCCAGACGGACCGCGAGCTGCGCGCGTACGACACGATCATCATCGACGAGGCCCATGAGCGCAGCCTCAACATCGACTTCCTGCTGGGCTATCTCGCCCAGCTCCTCCCCCGCCGCCCGGATCTCAAGGTCGTCATCACCTCGGCGACCATCGACCCGGAGCGCTTCTCCCGCCACTTCGGCGATGCCCCCATCGTGGAGGTCTCGGGCCGCACCTACCCGGTCGAGGTCCGCTACCGCCCCCTTCTGGAGGAGGACGGTGAGGACGGCGACCGCGACCAGATCACCGCGATCTCCGAGGCCGTGGACGAACTCCACTCGGAGGGCCCCGGCGACATCCTCGTCTTCCTCTCCGGCGAGCGTGAGATCCGGGACACCGCGGACGCCCTGGAGAAACGCAAGCTGCGGGGCACCGAGGTCCTCCCCCTCTACGCCCGTCTCTCGCACGCCGAGCAGCACCGCGTCTTCCAGCGCCCCTCCGGTGGTGTGACGCGCCGGATCGTGCTCGCGACGAATGTGGCCGAGACCTCGCTGACCGTCCCCGGTATCAAGTACGTGATCGATCCGGGCACCGCCCGTATCTCCCGCTACAGCCACCGCACCAAGGTCCAGCGCCTGCCGATCGAGCGCGTCTCGCAGGCCAGCGCCAACCAGCGCAAGGGCCGCTGCGGCCGTACGTCCGACGGCATCTGTATCCGGCTCTACTCCGAGGACGACTTCGAGTCCCGCCCGGAGTTCACGGACGCCGAGATCCTCCGTACGAATCTGGCCTCCGTCATCCTCCAGATGACCGCGGCCGGCCTCGGTGACATCGAGCGGTTCCCCTTCATCGATCCGCCGGACCACCGCAATATCCGCGACGGTGTGCAGCTTCTCCAGGAGCTGGGCGCGTTCGACCCGTCGCAGGCCGCGCAGAAGGATCCGAAGAAGAGGCTCACACCGCTGGGCCGCAAGCTCTCCCAGCTCCCCGTCGACCCGCGCCTCGCCCGGATGGTCATCGAGGCCGACGGCAACGGCTGTGTACGGGAAGTCATGGTGATCGCCGCCGCGCTCTCCATCCAGGACCCGCGCGAGCGCCCCGCCGAGAAGCAGACCCAGGCCGATCAGCAGCACGCCCGCTTCAAGGACGACACGTCGGACTTCCTCGCCTTCCTCAATCTCTGGCGGTACATCAGGGAGCAGCAGAAGACGCTGTCCTCGTCCGCCTTCCGCCGGATGTGCAAGTCGGAGTATCTGAACTTCCTGCGGATCCGGGAGTGGCAGGACATCTACTCCCAGCTCCGTACGGTCGCCCGGCAGATGGGTATCCACCTCAACGAGGAGGACGCCGCCGACCAGTCCGTCCATGTCTCGCTGCTGGCGGGCCTGCTGTCGCACATCGGTATGAAGGACGTGAAGGAAGCCGGCGCGGAGGCCGCCAAGAACGCCGGGAAGAGCGCCGGGAAGAACGAGTACCTGGGCGCGCGCGGCGCCAAATTCGCGGTGTTCCCGGGCTCGTCGCTCTTCCGGAAGCCGCCGCGCTTCATCATGTCCGCCGAGCTGGTGGAGACCTCCCGGCTCTGGGCGCGCGTGAACGCGAAGATCGAGCCCGAGTGGATCGAACCCCTCGCCGGCCATTTGCTCAAGCGCACCTACAGCGAGCCGCACTGGGAGAAGGACGCGGCGGCCGTGATGGCGTACGAGAAGGTGACGCTGTACGGCGTACCGATCGTCGCCCAGCGCAAGGTGAATTTCGGCCGTATCGATCCCGAGATCTCGCGGGAGCTGTTCATCCGCAACGCGCTGGTCGAGGGCGACTGGCGGACGCACCACCAGTTCTTCCATGACAATCGCAAACTGCTGGGCGAGGTCGAGGAGCTGGAGCACCGCGCACGGCGCCGCGACATCCTCGTGGACGACGAGACGCTCTACGACTTCTACGACCGGCGGGTACCGGACGACGTGGTCTCCGGCGCGCACTTCGACTCCTGGTGGAAGGAGAAGCGCCGCGAGGAGCCGGAACTGCTCGATTTCGAGCGGTCGATGCTCATCAACGAGAAGGCCGGCTCGGTCACCAAGGACGACTATCCGGACTCCTGGCGGCAGGGCCCGCTCACGTTCCGTGTGACCTACCAGTTCGAACCGGGCGCGGACGCGGACGGGGTGACCGTCCACGTACCGCTCCAGGTCCTCAACCAGGTCACCTCCGAGGGCTTCGACTGGCAGATCCCCGGGCTGCGCGAGGACGTCGTCATGGAGCTGATCCGCTCCCTGCCCAAGCCGGTCCGCCGTCATTACGTGCCCGCGCCGAACTACTCGAAGGCGTTCCTGGAACGGGCGGTGCCGCTCCAGGAACCGCTGCCGGTCACGCTCGCGCGTGAGCTCCAGCGGATGGTGGGCGTGCCGGTCACGGGCGACGACTTCGATCTGTCACGGGTGCCCGACCATCTGAAGATCACATTCAGGATCGTCGACGAGCGGCGCCGCAAGATCGCCGAGGACAAGGATCTGGACGCGCTGAAGCTGCGTCTGCGGCCCAAGGCCCGTCAGGCCCTCTCCCAGGCCGCCGCGGCCACCGCGGAGCGCTCGGGCGGCGCGTCGATCGAGCGTACGGGGCTGACGGCCTGGACGATCGGCGGCCTCTCCCGGGTCTTCGAGACCCGCCGGGCCGGCCAGCCGGTCAAGGCGTATCCCGCCCTGGTCGACCAGGGCGCCACCGTGGCCGTACGCCTCTTCGACACGGAGGCGGAGCAGCAGCAGGCGATGTGGGCGGGGACCCGGCGGCTGATCCTGCTGAACATCCCGGTGAACCCGGCGAAGTTCGCCTCGGACAAGCTCTCCAACCAGCAGAAGCTGGCGCTGTCCCGCAATCCGCACGGCTCGGTCCAGGCGCTCTTCGACGACTGCGCGATGGCCGCGGCGGACCGGCTGATCGCGGAACACGGGGGTCCGGCGTGGGACGAGGAATCGTTCCGGAAGCTGTACGACAAGGTCCGCGCCGACCTCGTCGACATGACCGTACGGACCATCGGCCAGGTACAGCAGATCCTGGCCGCCTGGCAGGCCTGTGAGCGCCGCCTGAAGGCCACGAACAGTCTGACGCTGGTGAACAACGTCCAGGACGTCAGGGACCAGCTCGCGGCCCTCGTACCGGCCGGCTTCGTCACCCGCACCGGGCTGCGCCGGCTGCCCGACCTGATGCGCTATCTCGTGGCGGTGGACCGGCGGCTCCAGCAGATGCCGACGGCCGTCCAGCGCGACACCACGCGGATGGAGAAGGTCCACGAGATGCGGGACGAGTACGCCTGGCTGCTCGAACAGCTCCCGAAGGGGCGGCCGGTACCGCAGCAGGTCCTGGACATCCGCTGGATGATCGAGGAGCTGCGGGTGAGCTATTTCGCCCACGCCCTGGGCACGGCGCAGCCGGTCTCGGACAAACGCATCATGAAGGCGATCGACGCGGTGGCGCCGTGACGGTCCTGTCGCCATCGGTCAGTTCGACCGCACCCTCCGAGCTGCTGTAGAGTCTCGTTTCGCAGCCGAGGAAACAAGGCCGCGAAACCTGGTCCTGTGGAGCAGCTTGGAGTGCTCGCCACCCTGTCAAGGTGGAGGCCGCGGGTTCAAATCCCGTCAGGACCGCAGTGAAAGGGCCCGCATCCCATCGGATGCGGGCCCTTTCGTGTGCCCGCGCCATGTCCGCACCACGTCCGCACCACGTCCGAGCCGAGGCCGCACCGAGCCGAGGCCGCCCGGGAGGCCGCGCCCGCACCGAGCCCGCGGCGGAGCCGCCGTGTGCCCGCATCCGGGGCGTGGGCACGGGCCGCGCGGGCCGCTCGGCGCCCGGCCCGCGCGGCCGACTCCCTCGCGTAAGGCAAGGGCCGTCGACGCCGCGGTAAGGCCGCAGTAATGGCGTGCCCAAATCCCCGGGGCCATGTCCTGAGTGTCTTGACGGCGCGATCCGCCGGGGGTACCTAAACACCAAGGCCCCTTGTTCGTCCCAGCCCGGGGCCCGCACCGGGGGGTGGTGTCCGGGATGTCATCGACAGCGAGGCACGAGACGCGCGCACTGCTGCGCGCCCATCTGGCGGCCGCGTCAGGCCATCCGCACCGTACGGGGTACTGCCCGATCTGCCACCGCCTCCAGCGCCTCGCCATGGAGCCCGGCGCGGCCGACGACGGCTTCGCGGTCGGCTTCCTCAAGGCCGAGTTACCCGACGATCTGGCTCCGTCCGCTCCCTGAGCCCCGCGTGACTCCCACGAGCGCTGAGCGGCCTACGAACGGCCTACGAGCGCCTACGAGCGCCTCCGTCGGCCTCTCCCGGTCGCACACCGGCCGCAGACCGGTCCGGGGCCGCCACCGGCGCCGATGCGGTCGGATCCGACGGGTGGGACGGACATCGTTGACAAGGGGCATGGGGTGTGACGGGCATCACGGAACAATTTCGACCAAGGGCAGCGCTTACACCCTTCCTACAATCCACGAATTTAATATGTGCAATTGCACTACCGTCGGAATCCCTCCGGAATCACCCGCCCCACCCTTCACACAGCGGCCGAGCTGGACCGGAACGCCCGCCTCCCCGGCACAAAAAAGATCGCGCTGGACCCGGCGGAGTCCAGCGCGATCGACGACTTACCCGTGTTGCGAGGGCATGGGACCTGTTGGGGCAGGTGCCCGTCGTATGGAGCTATGGGTCGGGACGACCGGATATGGGGGACCCGGCAGTGCCCTGGTCATTGAGCCCAGTTGTGCCCTGTAGTGCCTTGTTGCGCCTTGCTGAGCCGTGAAAAAAGGCGTCAGGCCTCGCTGCGCTGCTGCGGAATACCCGCAAGCAGTGCGCGGACCTCTGCCTCGCGATACCGGCGATGCCCACCGAGCGTGCGGATGGACGTGAGCTTGCCGGCTTTTGCCCAGCGGGTGACCGTCTTCGGGTCCACGCGGAACATCGTGGCAACCTCAGCCGGGGTCAGCAGCGGCTCGGCATCAGGGGTGCGAGCGGTCATGAGCGGCCTCCTCGGGAGAACCGAACCATCTCGGTTCTTTCCTCTAAATTCTGCACCTTGACCCGCGTTGCCCGAAATGGCGGACGCGGGCCGAGTCGGTTATAGGACGAACGGCTTGTCCTCGGCACTACAACTACACCATCCGTCCAGCCACGTCGGCCAAACCGATGGAATTGCCCTCTGAGGTGTTCATCAGCGGCGGAAGCCGATGGACCATGCCATAGCGGACAGTCACGTCACAGATACGATCAGTCACAGAGCGATCAGGAGTCACCAGACCCCCCGTATAGCGTGCAATGCTGAGTAATCCGCCCTTACTTGGGCGGAAGGAACCCTCCCCGGACTCCTTGTCCTATTTTGACACGAGGAGGGGCGATGGGCGCAAGAGCCCCGTTAGTGCGGTCCGTCACGCTTGCGGGCATAGGCCCGGATCGGGACCTCCGCCCCAGGGCCGGAGTTCAAGTGTCGTTCAAGCCCGCTTCAAGACCGGTTCATGCCCGCTTCCCCGCCCGTTCCGGCATCGCGTGCCCGAACCGGTCAGTTCGCGAACAGCCGCTCCCTCACCGCCCGCCAGCGCTCCGTGAGCCGGCCGTAGGCCGCTCCCGCGCCGTCGCCGTCCCCGGCCCGCAGCGCCGCGATCCCCGCCGCCACATCGGCGGCCGAACGGTCCTCGGCGAGCTGGGCCCCGGAGAGAGCGTGCACCAGACCTCCGTAATCCAGTTCGACAAGCGACCTCGGATGGAACTCTTCCAGCCACCGTCCCACATCCACCAGGCCCTCGATGAGCGGCCCGTCGTCCACCGACTCCCGCAGGGTCTTCAGCGCACGGGCCAGCCGCCGTCTCGCCTGGACCATCGGCGTCCGGTAGCGCAGCACGGGCACCCCGGGCCCGCCCGCCTCGTACTCCCGCTCGTCGTCGGAGAAGAGCGTGAACCACCCCACCGGCACCTGCCAGACCGCTGTCCTGATCCAGGGCCGCGCGTCCGGATTCCGGTCCCGCCAGCGCGCGTAGTCCGCGACGGCCTGTCCGCGCACCACCGGCGGCAGCACCGCGTCGAGCAGCGGCACGGGCAGCGACTCCGCCAGCTCCTCCAGTGCCAGCCAGCCACGCAGGCGGGTACGCCACGGACAGACGCACACCACCCCGTCCACCACGGCGACGAACGCGTCCCCGCTCTCGTGCACCGGCACGGCGACCGGCGGAGTGGGCAGCAAGTCGGCCAGGGAGCGGCGCAGTTCGTCCTGTGCGGTGGGCGTACGGTCACGTCTGGCGTAGCGCGTCCAATGATCTCTCTCCGGTTCGGGAAAGGCCGCCAGCGGCTCATAGACCCGCAGGTAGGACGCGTAGGGAACGAGGACAGAAGACACCGCCGGCATGCCGCGCATCGTCCCACGCCTGTACTCCTCCAGGGGGTGATCCTGTGCACTGCGGCTCATCTACGCCCCCGTAGGACTTACCCTCTTGCTTGCCCAGCCGGTCCCTCCCCACCCACAGGAGGGACTTCCCACCGCCGCTTCGTACTTGGGAGTCACCACCGTGACCGATCTGACCGACGGCGTCCTGCACACCCTGTTCCGCTCGGAGCAGGGGGGCCATGAGCAAGTCGTGCTCTGCCAGGACCGTTCCAGCGGCCTCAAGGCCGTCATCGCCATCCACTCCACCGCCCTGGGCCCGGCCCTCGGCGGCACCCGCTTCTACCCGTACGGATCCGAGGCCGAGGCCGTCGCCGACGCGCTGAACCTCTCCCGGGGCATGTCGTACAAGAACGCCCTCGCCGGGCTCGACCATGGCGGCGGTAAGGCGGTGATCATCGGCGATCCGGAACAGATCAAGAGCGAAGAGCTACTGCTCGCATATGGCCGATTCGTGTCGTCGCTCGGCGGTCGGTATGTCACGGCCTGCGATGTCGGCACCTACGTCGAGGACATGGACGTCGTGGCCCGCACCTGTGCGTGGACCACGGGCCGCTCCCCCGAGAACGGCGGCGCGGGCGACTCGTCGGTGCTGACCGCGTACGGGGTCTTCCAGGGCATGCGGGCGAGCGCGCGGCACCAGTGGGGCGACCCCTCGCTGCGGGGCCGTACGGTCGGGATCGCGGGCGTCGGCAAGGTCGGGCGCCATCTCGTGGAGCACCTCCTGGAGGCCGGCGCGCATGTCGTGATCGCGGATGTGCGCGAGGAGTCGGTACGCCAAATCACGGACCGGCATCCGCAGGTCGCCGCCGTCGCCGACACCGAGGCGCTGATCCGTACCGAGGGGCTGGACATCTACGCCCCGTGCGCGCTCGGCGGCGCGCTGAACGACTCGTCCGTCCCCGTCCTCACCGCGACCGTGGTGTGCGGGGCCGCCAACAACCAGCTCGCCCACCCGGGCGTCGAGAAGGACCTCGCGGACCGCGGGATCCTCTACGCCCCCGACTACGTGGTGAACGCCGGCGGCGTGATCCAGGTCGCCGACGAGCTGCACGGCTTCGACTTCGAGCGGTGCCGCGCGAAGGCCGCGAAGATCTTCGACACCACGCTGGAAATCTTCGCACGCGCAAAGGAAGATGGTATTCCGCCGGCCGCCGCGGCGGACCGGATCGCCGAGCACAGGATGGCGGAGGCCCGCCACCGCTGACCGTCGGGGGAGGGGTGGCCGGACGCCCGGGAGACGAGACTCACGCCGGTCGGCGGGTCGCCCCTCCAGAAGAGGTTAAAATCGACGCTGACCAGGGAGGACGGGGCGCCTCGCTGGTCCTGCGCCGGGGCGCGTCATGCGGGCGGCGTACCGTATGGCCGCGGAAGCAGGTACCGTTGAAGCCCTACGGACGGGTCTCTCCGCGGAGAGCTCGTTCTGATTCATGAACGCGTGTCAAGACTCTGGGGCCGTCGAGCCCCGTCACCGAGGGGGTCGAGCCATGGGGCGCGGCCGGGCCAAGGCCAAGCAGACGAAGGTCGCCCGCCAGCTGAAGTACAACAGCGGCGGGACTGACCTGTCGCGTCTGGCCAACGAGCTGGGCGCGTCGACCTCGAGTCAGCCGCCGAACGGCGAGCCGTTCGAGGACGACGACGAGGAAGACGACCCGTACGCACAGTACGCGGATCTGTACAACGACGACGAGGACGAGGACGACGAGTCCGGGCCCTCGGCGCAGCGCCGCGGCGCTTGACGTCCGTATACCCAGAGCAGTATCTCAGTGGCCCGGTCCAGGGCCGTAGTCCTGGACCGGGTTCTGTGCTGCCCGGATGCCCGCCGGGCCCCGGGCCGTCCGCTCAGCTCCGGTAGTCGCCCGTCAGCTCCGCGCCCGTGGCCTGGTCGCCACGCTCCGTGATCTCGCCGGCGATCCAGGAGTCCACACCCCGGTCGGCGAGCGTGGTGAGCGCGGCGTCGGCCGACTCCGCCGGGACGACGGCGATCATGCCGACCCCCATGTTCAGCGTCTTCTCCAGCTCCAGGCGCTCCACCTGCCCGGCCGTTCCGATCAGGTCGAAGACCGCACCGGGCGTCCAGGTCGAGCGGTCCACCCTGGCGTGCAGTCCGTCCGGGATCACCCGGGCGAGATTGGCCGCCAGACCGCCGCCGGTGACATGACTGAACGCGTGCACCTCGGTCGTCCTGGTGAGGGCCAGACAGTCCAGCGAGTAGATCTTGGTGGGCTCCAGCAGCTCCTCGCCCAGGGTCCGGCCGAACTCCTCGACCTGGCGGTCCAGCGACCAGCCGGCCCGGTCGAAGACCACATGACGGACCAGTGAGTACCCGTTGGAGTGAAGACCGGAGGACGCCATGGCGATCACCGCGTCACCCGTACGGATACGATCCGCGCCGAGCAGCCGGTCCGCCTCGACCACGCCCGTACCCGCGCCCGCGACATCGAAGTCGTCCTCGCCCAGCAGTCCGGGGTGCTCGGCGGTCTCGCCACCGACCAGCGCGCAGCCGGCCAGCACACAGCCCTCGGCGATGCCCTTGACGATGGCGGCGACCCGCTCGGGGTGGACCTTGCCGACACAGATGTAGTCGGTCATGAAGAGCGGCTCCGCGCCGCAGACGACCAAGTCGTCGACGACCATGCCGACCAGATCGTGACCGATCGTGTCGTACACGCCCATCTTGCGGGCCAGGTCGACCTTCGTACCGACCCCGTCGGTGGCGGAGGCGAGAAGGGGGCGCTCGTAGCGCTTGAGGGCGGAGGCGTCGAAGAGGCCGGCGAAGCCGCCGATGCCGCCGAGCACCTCGGGGCGGCGGGTCTTCCTCACCCACTCCTTCATCAGCTCGACCGCGCGGTCACCGGCTTCGATGTCTACGCCCGCGGCGGCATAACTGGCACCAGTAGTCGTCTCGGACATGGCTGGGTACTTTCCTGTCGGCATTCGGTCGTCAAGGTGAGTGCGGGGTGGGTGGGTGTGAGGGGTGTGAGGGCCGGTCCGAGGAGCGATGGGACCACAGGACCGGCTTTCCGGGCTTTCCGGGTGTTCCGGCGTCTCGGACCGTGGAGCCGCGGGACCGGTGCGGGACCGGGCATCGGGCCCGCGCCGGGGCCCGCGTTACGGACGGCGGAGCGCGTCCGCGGCCGCGGTATTGGCCGGGCCCGCGGCCAGCTCGGTCTCCAGGAGCTGCTTGCCGAGCAGTTCGGGATCGGGCAGATCCATCGGGTACTCGCCGTCGAAGCAGGCGCGGCAGAGATTCGGCTTGGCGATCGTGGTCGCCTCGATCATCCCGTCGAGTGAGATGTAGGCGAGGGAATCCGCGCCCATGGAGGTCCCGATCTCCTCGACCGTCATCCCGTTCGCTATCAACTCGGCCCGGGTGGCGAAGTCGATACCGAAGAAGCAGGGCCACTTCACCGGCGGGGAGGAGATCCGGATGTGGACCTCGGCGGCGCCCGCCTCCCGGAGCATCTTGACCAGGGCCCGCTGCGTGTTGCCGCGCACGATCGAGTCGTCGACGACGACCAGTCGCTTGCCCCGGATGACTTCCCTGAGCGGATTCAGCTTGAGGCGGATGCCCAGCTGGCGGATGGTCTGGGACGGCTGGATGAAGGTCCGGCCGACATAGGCGTTCTTGACGAGGCCCGAGCCGTACGGAATGCCGCTGGCCTCCGCGTAACCGATGGCGGCGGGCGTGCCCGACTCCGGGGTCGCTATGACCAGATCCGCTTCGACGGGAGATTCTTTGGCGAGTTTCCGCCCCATTTCGACGCGGGACAGATAGACGTTGCGCCCGGCGATGTCCGTATCGGGACGGGCCAGGTATACGTACTCGAAAATACAGCCCTTGGGCTTCGCTTCCGCAAACCGCTGGGTGCGGAGACCGTTCTCGTCGATGGCGATCAGCTCGCCGGGCTCGATCTCACGGACATACGCGGCACCGCAGATGTCGAGGGCGGCGCCCTCGGAGGCGACCACCCAGCCGCGTTCGAGACGGCCGAGGACGAGCGGGCGGATGCCCTGCGGGTCACGGGCGGCGTAGAGGGTGTGCTCGTCCATGAAGACGAACGAGAAGGCGCCCTGGACATCGGGGAGAATCTTGGCGGCGGCCTCCTCGACGGTGAGGGGCTTGCCGTCGTCGTCCACCTGGCTGGCCAGCAGCGCCGTCACCAGATCGGTGTCGTTGGTGGCGGCAACCCGGGTCGAGCGGCCGTTCTCCTTGGGCAGATCGGCGACCATCTCGGCGAGCTGGGCGGTATTGACCAGATTGCCGTTGTGACCGAGCGCGATCGAGCCGTGGCCGGTGGCCCGGAAGGTCGGCTGCGCGTTCTCCCACACCGAGGCTCCGGTGGTGGAGTAGCGGGCGTGGCCCACCGCGATATGGCCCTGGAGAGAGCTGAGCGAGGTTTCGTCGAAGACCTGGGAGACCAGGCCCATGTCCTTGAAAACGAGGATTTGGGAACCATTGCTCACAGCGATGCCCGCGGACTCCTGTCCACGGTGCTGCAGGGCATACAGTCCGAAATAGGTGAGCTTGGCGACCTCTTCACCCGGGGCCCAGACTCCGAAGACGCCACAAGCGTCCTGGGGGCCTTTCTCTCCGGGGAGAAGGTCGTGGTTGAGTCGTCCATCACCACGAGGCACGCCACCGAGTGTAGGCGAGATCGACCACTGGTCCGAATTGGGGATGCGGGCCGGCTCCGCGATCGCCCGTCGGACTATGTGCCGGAAGCCGCCGCCACGGCGCCCAGGCCCTGGCCGTCGGCCTGCTTGATGGTCAGGGAACGGTGGTGCAGCTCATATGTGACGTTGCCCTCCAGCACCTTCTGCACCTGGCGTTCCAGGGTCATCTCGGGTCCGGGGCAGAGCTTGCGGGTGCTGGAGAGCCGGCCGAAGGTGACCGTGGAGGCGGCCTTCTCCCCGGCCCCGGTCCCGGCCCCGGAGACCTTCGCGGTGCCGCGGAAACTGTTACAGCCGAAGCTGCCCTCCACGGTGCCGTCCTTACCGAACGTGAAGTGGGCCTTGCCCTCGGCACCCTGGGGCAGGGAGGTCGCGGTGGCGCCGTCGGTCAGCGCGTCGACGGTCCACTCCGTACCGGCGAGCGGGGCGGGCGGCTCGGAGGTCAGGGTGATCGCGTCGCCGTCGGCGGTGGTGAGCGTGAGCCGACGGTCCTGGGCCGCACCCCCCTTGGCGCCCTTGCCCCCCTTGATCTCTTCGACGGTGGCCTTGAGCTTTCCGGCGAAGGCCCCGCCGAGAGCCTTCTCGAAGGCCTGGAGCTGCTCGGGACAGCCGATCAGCGTCGACTCCTTCTCACCCACGGTGACGGTGTCGCCGTCGACGGTGACCTTCGCGCCGATGGTGTTGCACCCCGTATGCGCGCTGGCCCGGCCGTCGGTGCCGATCTCCACGCTCGCTCCGGCGGGCGCGGCGGTCTTCTTGCCGCCGACGGTCAGGCTGTCGACGCTCCAGTGGACATCGGTGAGGGGGAGGTCGGACCGTACGGAACCCCCGGAGCCGCCGCCGACGCCGGACTCCGTACCGCAGGCGGTCAGCGTGAACAGGGCGACGACGGTGACTGCGGCGATCGCGGTGGTGGCTGTGGTCGCGGTGGTCGCGGTGGTCGCGGTCGGGTTGGCGGTGGTCGCGGTCGTGGCGGTGGTCGCGGTGGTCGCGGTGATGTTGGTCCTCTTCTGTTTCCGCATGTCCCTGGGACGGAGCGCCATGGCGTACGGTTCCGTCGCTCTGCGTGCCGACGCCTCCGTCACCCCATGAGCGGAAGCAGTCCACTCAGATCCGCGCGCTCCCCGCTCGCGCTGACGTGCGCCGTGTCGAGCGCCTCGCGCCAGGTCGTACGGCCGGTGGCGAGCCGGATCCAGGTGAGGGGGTCGGTCTCCACGACATTGGGGGGCGTACCACGGGTGTGCCGGGGTCCCTCCACGCACTGCACCACGGCGTACGGCGGAATCCGCACCTCCGTCGACGCGCCGGGCGCCTTCACCGCGAGCGCGTCGGCGAGCAGCCGGGCGCAGGCCGCGAGGGCCTGCCGGTCGTACGGAACATCCAGCCCGGCCACGGCCCGGTTGAGGTCGTCGGTGTGGACGGTCAGCTCAACGGTCCGGGTCACCAGGAAGTCGCCGAGCCGCATGACACCGAGCCGCGTGGTGAGCAGCCGGTCGTCGGGGGTCCCGGGCAGCAACGCGGCGATCCGCTCGGCGGTGCGCTCGAACAACTCGTCGGGGGAAGCGGACGCGGCGACCACCTTGACATCCTGGCTGATGTCCTCGGCGAGACCGGCGGTCGCGAAAGGCCAGTCAAGGAGGGGGAGGACGGGAGCGGGGGCGGGGGCGGACTGTCGATCGGGCCGCTGATCGGGCCGCTGGGTGGGGTGTTGATCGGACGGTTGCGCGGACAGCTCGATGGTCCGGGAGACGGACTCGACGGCCATGGTCAGATGAGCGGCCAACTCACGAACGGTCCAGCCCCCAAGGGCGGTGGGCAGAGCGAGCTGCTCGGCCGTAAGGCCGGCGACGGCTTCGCGTACGTTCCCGAACTGCGCCAGAACGGCGGTCCGGATCTTGGCGGAGTCGTAACTGCGGGTGCGCTTCTTGACCGGTGGCATGGAGCGAGGCTAAAGGCTGATGGAGCACGCCCGCTATGACGCCTCGGCGGGGACGGGTGGACCGGTGGGGGTGGATGGTGGGTGCGTGGTTGGTGGTGGGTGGGTTGGTGCGGGTGGTGGGTGTGCGCGGGAGTGGAGTGGGGTGGTGACGGCACCGGCTCAGCGACAGACCGTCCGCTGTCTGCTGGGGTTCAGTCCCATGTCTGGGATGGGATGGCTGTGTGCGGGTGAGGGCCGAGGGGTAGTCGGGGTGGGCCGGTAGGTCCCGTGCCACGCGGGGGCCGCCCCTCTGGGTTTGAGTTTCGCGATTGCGGGCCGGGCGTCAAGGGCGCTCCTTTGTCGCGTCGGCAAGCCGATGACCTTCGGTCACCCTTGACTCCCGTCCCTCCATCGCAAGTGCGGATCAGTGGGAGGGGCGGCCCGGGGGAAGGGGTCCCCGGGGGGCTCAGATGGGGGTGCCTGTTTCCTTCCCGGCCTCGGGTTGGTGGGCCCTGCGGGGCTGCGCGACAGTGGAATGGGGCGGTGACGACACCGGCTCGGCGGCTTTCTGTCCGCTGCTTGCTGGGGCTCAGTCCCGTATCTGGGGTGGGTGGTTGGTGGGGTGGGTGTGTCCGTGGCGGGTGCGAGTGGGCCGGTTCGGGGTCTGTTTGTGGTCTGGGACCCGCCTAGCGCACCTGAGGACACACGACCGCCTCATAGGACCCCCCAACGCCCTTCCAAATATGGGCATATGGGGCATCGGTGGGGCTAGTCAGGCCTCTTTCCCCGGGAATGGCGCGGCGATGGGTCCGGCTGCGTCCTTCGGACGTCTCTTGCGTCCTAGTGACACGGGAAGCGTCCTCACAGGTCCCCGACCAGCAAAAAGGGCAGACATACGAGCCCATCCGGACCGTCGAGGGCGCCAGTTCGTCCGCCTGGCGCTTGGGGTGCCACGTCACCACGGATCTCAGACACGGGTCTGAACCCCAGCAGACAATGAACGGTCTGTCGCTGAGCCGGTGCCGGGCCGCCCCACTCCACTGCCGCGCAGCCCCGCAGGGCCCACCAACCCGAGGCCGGGAAGGAAACAGGCACCCCCATCTGAGCCCCCCGGGGACCCCTTCCCCCGGGCCGCCCCTCCCACTGATCCGCACTTGCGATGGAGGGACGGGGGTCAAGGGTGGAGCGGAGCGGAATCGGCTTGCCGACGCGACGGAGGAGCGCCCTTGACGCCCGGCCCGCAATCGCGAAACTCAAAGCCAGAGGGGCGGCCCCCGCGTGGCACGGGACCTGCCGGCCCACCCCGACTACCCCTCGGTCCTCACCCGCACCCGACAACCCCATCCCAGACATGGGACTGAACCCCAGCAGACAGTGGACGGTCTGTCGCTGAGCCGGTGTCGTCACCACCCCACTCCACTCCCGCGCACACCCACCACCCACCCGCACCAACCCACCAACCACCAACCCACCACCACGCACCCGCCACCCACCTCCCACCCGCACCACCCATCCCCGCCACGCACCTCGTCAAGGCACCTTGTTGACGATCGTGTCGTCCGCCTCAAGCCGTCGGCCGTCCGCCGCGCGGATCTCCAGGGCGTGGAGGGGCTGCCCATGTCGGCGGTCGGTCATCTTCGAGTGCGGTTCGCCGGGGGCGAAGAAGTGCCCCTCGCCCCACTGCCGCAGCGCCACGATCACGGGGAAGAGAGCTTTGCCCTTCGGAGTCAGGACGTACTCCTGGTACGCGCTGCCGTCGGAGGCAGGGACAGCCTCCAGGATTCCGCCGGCAACCAGGGCGCGCAGGCGCGTGGTGAGGATGTTCTTCGCCACACCGAGGCTGCGCTGAAACTCCCCGAAGCGGCGGCTGCCGTCAAAGGCGTCCCGGACGATCAGCAGGGACCACCAGTCGCCGATCGCGTCGACCGATCGCGCGACCGGACAGTCGCTGTCGTCAAAACGCGTCCTTCTCACCATGGCGCCCGCCTTCCCTCTTGGGGTCCGTCGTTCCTCTTGGGGTCCGTCGTTCTTGCGTCCCGCATCCCGCTCCACCGTCACATCGGTTGCAACATGCTACCAAGACGGATAGCGTCCCGACCGGTAGCAAGATGAAACCAATGCGGCTCTGGAGGGTACTGATGGGCGACAGCGAGGACACCACAATCCAGAAGACCCCAGGCACCGCACAGACCCCAGGCACCGGACGGCTCGCAAGCACTGGACAACCGGAGAAAGCAGCGACAGCCGGTACCCGTTACGTACTGTCCCCCGGCATCACCCTGCTCCTCGCCGTCGCATGCGGGTCCGCGGTGGCCAATGTCTACTTCGCCCAGCCGCTCCTCGTGACCCTCGGCCATGACTTCGCGATGAGTCCGGCGACGCTCGGTGCCGTCGTCACCCTCACCCAGATCGGTTACGGCCTGGGGCTCTTCTTCCTCGTCCCGCTGGGCGATCTGGTCGACCGCAGACGCCTCGTCTCGGTGCAGCTCCTGCTGCTCGCGGCAGCGCTGGCCCTGGTCGGCACCGCCACCACCGGGGCCGTTCTGCTGGTGGGGATGGCCGTCGTAGGACTTCTCGCGGTGGTGACCCAGACGCTGGTGGCCTTCGCGGCATCGCTCGCACCGACAGCGCGGCGCGGGAGCGTCGTCGGTCTCGTGACCAGCGGTGTGGTCACCGGCATCCTGCTCGCCCGCACCGTGTCCGGACTGCTGGCGGATCTGGCCGGCTGGCGCTCCGTCTATCTCACCTCGGCGGCCCTCACCTGCGTACTCGCCCTCACGCTGCACCGCGCACTGCCATCCCGGGCGCTACCGTCCCGCACACGACGGCCCCGCGCGGTGCCTTCAACCCTCAGCTACGGGCGGCTGCTCCGCTCCACCGTCACTCTGTTCGCCCGGGAACGCCTCCTGCGGATCCGCGCCCTGCTCGCTCTGCTGGTCTTCGCCGCGTTCAGCACTCTGTGGAGCTGCGTCGCGCTGCCGCTCAGCGCGCCCCCGTTCTCGCTGTCGGACTCCGCGATCGGCGCGTTCGGACTGGCGGGGGCGGCGGGTGCCCTCGCCGCGACGGCGGCCGGACGACTCAACGACCGTGGTCTCTCCCGGTGGACGACCGGTATCGGTCTGGTCCTGCTCGCCGCGTCCTGGGTGCCCCTGGCCCTCACCCGGCACTCGCTATGGGCGCTGGTGGTCGGCGTGATCGTCCTCGACCTCGCCGTACAGGCGGTCCATGTCACCAGCCAGAGCCTGATCCACGCACTCGCCCCGGACGCGGGCAGTCGGCTGTTCGGCGGCTACATGATCTTCTACTCCATCGGCAGCGCCACCGGCGCCATCGCCTCCACCTCGCTGTACGCGGCGGCGGGCTGGGGCGCCGTCTGCGTGCTGGGCGCGTCGTTCAGTTGCCTCGCGCTTCTCGTGTGGGCCCTGACGGAGCGATCGTCCGCTCCTCCTCAAAGGCGAGCTTCTCCTCAAAGGCGAGCTTCTCCTCAGAGGTGAGCTTCACCTCAGAGATGCGCTTCACCTCAGAGATGCGCTTCTTCTCAGAGGCGAGCTTCTCCTCAAAGGTGACCCCCTCCCCTTCCCCCTCCTCCTCCCCCGCCGCCAGTTCCCCGCCCACCGTGAACTCCTCCGTATTGGCCGGGACTCCGATGCCCTCCCAGCGGAACGGGATGCCTCGCGCCGCGTCCGGGTCCGGGTGGTCCATGAGCTGGAAGTGCACATGCGGCTCCGACGAGTTGCCCGAGTTGCCGCAACGGGCCAGGGGCTGGCCGGTCCGTACCCGCTCGCCCGCGCGGACCTGGAGTGAGCCGCGCTGGAGATGGGCGTACATCGCGTACGTACCGTTCCCGAGGTCGAGTACGAGACGGTTGCCCGTGACCCGGCCCGCTCCGGCGATCTCACGTACGACGCTCTCGATGAGCATCAGATGGACGAGGGCCGGGAATGAGTTGCGGCTGAGATGGTCGCGCTGCCGGTCCCTGGCGTACACGACGGTCCCGTCCGCCACCGCGAGAAGCGGTTCGCCGAAGGCCGGGAAGTCGCGGTTGCGCCGCACGATCGGCCACAGCCAGGTGAAGGCGGGACGGGCGGCACCGGGCTTCCCCTCCGCCACGATGTCGATCGCGTAGGTCTGCCCATACGTGTGTGTGCCATGGCTCGGCACCTTGTCGGCCGGGCTGTTGAGCGCGGACCAGCGGCCCCTGACGGGAGGCGCCACCTCGATCGCGGCGGGCCGGTCCGCGTGGTGGGCACGGCCGATACGGCTCACACCAAGGGTCACGGCGATGGCGACGGCCCCGGGCAGCATGGTCAGCCACCAGGAGACCGACAGCACGCGGAACACATCGAGGAGGATGAGCGCGAAGACGGCCAGCCAGGACAGCCGGAAGAGGATCATGGCTTGTTTACGGACGGGCATCGTTCCCCCTTGACGACGACGGGTGACGCTTACGGAGACGGGTGACGCTTACGGATCAGTCCTGCCGGTCCTGACAGTCGTGCTTCATGGCCGTAGGCAGTTCACGGCCGGGCCGCCGAGAGCATCACCAGCAGCGGTACGACCCGGGCCGCCGGCACCTCGTACCTGCCTCGGCCCGTCGTGTGCAGCCAGCCCGCGCCGGTCAGTTGGCGCAGATGGTGGTAGATCTGGCCGGTGGTGCCGATACCGTCCAGCTCGGCCAGTTCGGCGGCGGTGCGCCGGCCGCCGAGGATCTCGCGCAGCAGCCGCAGCCGTACGGCATGGCCGAGCGCCGCGAAGGACTCGGCCGCGTGCGACCAGTTGGCGTCGAGGAGCCCGTCGGTGAAGGTGCCGTACTGCCACTCGTACCGCTCCTCCGTCGGCAGCCGCACCGCACCGGTGTAGAGGACCCCGCCGTTCGGCGAGCCGGCCTTGGCGACTTCTTCCTTGAGCCGCTGAAGCGCCCAGAACTCATCCCCGTACCCAGACGGAACCCCACCGTCCCCACCATTCCCACCGTCCCCGCCATTCCTACTGTCCCCGCCATTCCCACCGCCCTCACGGTCCACCGCCTCCAGCGCCGCGATCCGCCGCTCCAGCGCGGCTACCCGCTCCTCAAGTTCCACCGCGAGCTCCACTCTTTGAAGTTACGTAATTACGTAACACCTTGCAAGCGCGCCCTGCACGCCGGTGCCGGCGCCCGCGCCCGCGCCCACGACAAAGCCCCCGCCCGGTACACACCGGGCGGGGGCTCGTCGACTCGACCATGACGATCAGGCCGGCAGCGCCATCAGGCCAGCAGCGCCGGAATCGTCGCCTCGTGGGCCGTCCTGAGTTCCGTCAGCGCGATGGTGAATTCGCCCTGGACCTCGATCTCGTCACCGTCCACGACACCGATCCGCGTCACGGGCAGTCCGCGCGCGCCGCACATGTCGGTGAAGCGGAGCTCCTCGCTGCGCGGTACGGCGACGACCGCGCGCCCCGCGGACTCGCTGAACAGGAAGGTGAACGCGTCGAGCCCGTCCGGTACGACCAGCCGGGCGCCGTGGCCGCCGCGCAGGCAGGACTCGGTGACCGCCTGGATCAGACCGCCGTCGCTCAGATCGTGCGCCGCGTCGATCATCCCGTCGCGCGAGGCCGAGATCAGGATCTCGCCGAGCAGCTTCTCCCGGTCCAGGTCCACGGCCGGCGGCAGCCCGCCGAGATGGTCGTGCACCACCTGCGACCAGGCCGAACCGCCGAACTCCTCGCGCGTGTCACCGAGGAGGCAGAGAAGCTGGCCCTCCTCCTTGAACGCGATCGGCGTACGGCGGTTGACGTCGTCGATCACACCGAGCACGGCCACCACCGGCGTCGGATGGATGGCCGTCTCGCCGGTCTGGTTGTAGAGGGAGACATTGCCGCCGGTGACCGGGGTGCCGAGCTGAAGGCAGCCGTCCGCCAGACCACGTGTGGTCTCGGCGAACTGCCACATCACGGCGGGGTCCTCGGGCGAACCGAAGTTCAGGCAGTCGGAGATGGCGAGCGGCCTGGCACCGGAGGCCGCGACATTGCGGTACGCCTCCGCGAGCGCGAGCTGCGCGCCGGTGTACGGGTCGAGCTTCGCGTACCGGCCGTTGCCGTCCGTCGCCATCGCCACACCCAGATTCGACTCCTCGTCGATCCGGACCATCCCGGCGTCCTCGGGCTGCGCGAGCACGGTGTTGCCCTGGACGAAACGGTCGTACTGGTCGGTGATCCACGCCTTCGACGCCTGGTTCGGCGACGCGACCAGCTTCAGGACCTGTTCCCTCAGCTCGGCCGGCGTGACCGGGCGCGGCAGCTTGTTCGCGTCGTCCGCCTGGAGGGCGTCCTGCCACTCGGGACGGGCGTACGGCCGGTGGTAGACCGGACCGTCGTGCGCCACCGACCGCGGGGGTACGTCCACGATCTGCTCGCCGTGCCAGAAGATCTCCAGCCGGTCACCCTCGGTCACCTCACCGATGACGGTGGCGATGACGTCCCACTTCTCGCAGATCTCCATGAAGCGGTCGACGTTGCCGGGCTCGACCACCGCGCACATCCGCTCCTGCGACTCGCTCATGAGGATCTCCTCGGGCGAGAGGGTCGCGTCACGCAGCGGGACGGTGTCCAGCTCGACCCGCATACCGCCGGAGCCCGCGGACGCCAGCTCGCTCGTCGCGCAGGAGAGACCCGCGCCGCCGAGGTCCTGGATCCCGGCCACGAGCTTCTCGCGGAAGATCTCCAGGGTGCACTCGATGAGGAGCTTCTCCTGGAACGGGTCACCGACCTGTACGGCGGGCCGCTTGGCCGGTCCGGTCGATTCGAAGGTCTCACTCGCCAGGACCGACACACCGCCGATGCCGTCGCCACCGGTACGGGCGCCGTACAGGATCACCTTGTTGCCGGGGCCGGACGCCTGCGCGAGATGGATGTCCTCGTGCTTCATCACACCGATACAGCCGGCGTTGACCAGCGGGTTTCCCTGGTAGCAGGCGTCGAAGACGACCTCGCCGCCGATGTTCGGCAGGCCCAGGGAATTGCCGTAACCGCCGATGCCCGCGACCACACCGGGCAGTACCCGCCTGGTGTCGGGGTGGTCGGCGGCGCCGAAGCGCAGCGGGTCCACGACCGCGACCGGCCGCGCGCCCATGGCCAGGATGTCGCGGACGATGCCGCCGACACCGGTGGCCGCGCCCTGGTAGGGCTCGATGTACGAGGGGTGGTTGTGCGACTCGACCTTGAAAGTGACCGCGTACCCCTGGCCGACGTCCACGACGCCCGCGTTCTCGCCGATGCCGACGAGCATCGCGTCATTGGCGGGGACCTTCTCGCCGAACTGCTTGAGATGCACCTTGCTGCTCTTGTACGAGCAGTGCTCGGACCACATGACGGAGTACATGGCCAGCTCCGCCCCGGTGGGCCGGCGCCCCAGGATCTCCCGGATCCGGGTGTACTCGTCCTCCTTGAGGCCGAGGTCCTTCCAGGGCTGCTCCGCCTCGGGCGTGCCGCTCGCGTGCTTGACCGTGTCGAGGGTCTTGATGGGCATCAGGCGCTTACCAGCTTCTTCAGGATCGAGGTGAAGAATCCCAGGCCGTCGGTACGGCCCGTACCGATCAGCGGCTCCACGGCGTGCTCGGGGTGCGGCATCAGGCCGACGACATTGCCCGCCGCGTTGCTGATGCCGGCGATGTCGCGGAGCGAGCCGTTGGGGTTGCCGTCCAGATAGCGGAAGGCGACCCGGCCCTCGGCCTCCAGCTCGTCGAGCGTGCGCTCGTCGGCGACGTACCGCCCGTCGATGTTCTTGAGGGGTACGGAGATTTCCTGGCCCGCGGAATAGTCGGCGGTCCACGCGCTCTCCGCGTTCTCCACGCGCAGTTTCTGGTCGCGGCAGATGAAGTGGAGATGGTTGTTGCGCAGCATCGCGCCGGGGAGCAGATGGGACTCGGTGAGGATCTGGAAGCCGTTGCAGATCCCGAGGACCGGCAGCCCGGCCTTCGCCTGCTCGATGATCGTCTCCATCACCGGGGAGAACCGGGAGATGGCCCCGGCCCGCAGATAGTCACCGTAACTGAAGCCGCCGGCCAGGACGACCGCGTCGACCTGGTGAAGGTCCTTGTCGCGGTGCCAGAGGGAGACGGGCTCGGCTCCGGCGATCCGGACGGCGCGCAGGCTGTCCCGGTCGTCGAGTGTGCCGGGGAAGGTGACGACTCCGATACGAGCGGTCACTTCGGCTCCCCGGCCTTCTCGGCCTCGTCCCGGGCCTTCGCGGCGTCGCCCTTCTCGGTCCCCTCGACCTTGACGACGAAGTCCTCGATCACGGTGTTGGCGAGGAAGGTCTCGGCCATCTCATGGATACGGGCGAGGGCGGCGTCGTCGACCGGCTCCGCCACCTCCAGCTCGAAGCGCTTTCCCTGGCGGACGTCGGCGATGCCCTCGAAACCCAGACGGGGCAGCGCGCGCTGCACAGCCTGTCCCTGCGGGTCGAGGATCTCCGGCTTGAGCATGACGTCGACTACGACGCGTGCCACTGGCACTCCCGGTGGTGTGGTGCGACTGGTTCTGCTGCTGTTTCTGCTGCTGCGTTCTCCGGGGAATCCCCGGGTCCCGGGGAATCCCCCTGACCCCCCGAGCTTCCCTCAGCTTACCCGGCCCGAGAATCTACGCGGGTAGATACAGTCTCGCCGGATCGCCCGCCGATTTCGGCCACCGAGCAACGCACAGGAAAATCCATGGAAAAACCATGCCTCCCCATTGCATGGGACACGCTGATGCAATTGGCTGGGCTTCACAATGCGGCGCCTGCCGCTGTACAAAGGAATACAGCGGAAAGCAACATTGAACCCGAAGTCCCCAGAAGTGCCAGCTAGCCCCCTGTTAACAGCCGGAAGGCCGGTATCGCCGCACGTCAGCCGTGTTTCGCAGACGGCAGGGACCGGGCGGGTACCGCAAGAAAGGACCGATATCCGTGGCGCAGCGCGTAGTGGTCACGCTCTCCGACGACATCGACGGCGGAGAAGCGTCGGAAACGGTCACGTTCGGCCTGGACGGGAAGTCGTACGAGATCGACCTCAATCCCGCCAATGCAAAGAAACTACGCAAGGCCCTGGCACCGTTCATGGCCGCAGGCCGAAAGCAGACAAACGCCAGCAAGCACGGCAAATCCCTGACGACCTACCGGCACACCGCCCTCGCGCCCGCCCCGGCGGCCGTCCGCGCCTGGGCCCAGTCCCACAGGATGGAGGTACCGGCGCGCGGCCGGATCCCCAAGCGGGTCTACGAGGCGTTCCGCGAAGCCAGTTGAGCCGGCGGCGGCCCATGGGGCCGGCCGGGCGACGCGGCAGCGCACCGAGTTGCACAGCACCCCCACTGATCGGCTAGAGTTTGGACCACGCCGAGGGGCAAGGCCGAAAGGCCAAAACCTCGCCGAGCGTGCGGGTGTAGTTCAGTAGCAGAACGCCCCCTTTCCAAGGGGGAGGCGCAGTGTGCAATTCCTGTCACCCGCTCTGCATCGCTCTTCGGTCCACTCAGTGGATCGGGTAGGGTGATGGTCGCGCCGAGCGATCGGCGCGGTGCGGACGTGGCTCAGTTGGTAGAGCATCACCTTGCCAAGGTGAGGGTCGCGAGTTCGAATCTCGTCGTCCGCTCGGAAGCAAAGGTTCTGGTCGAAAAGAACGGCTGGAGATCTTCGCGACACAAGATCGTTCATAGCACAAGGCCGGTTGATCCGGCTGCGATCAGCATCTGATCAGCGCATCAGACACTAGTACGTATGGACGCCCGGCCGGTTTTATCGGCCGGGCGTTTCTGTGTGCGCGTATGCCTGTGCGCGGCGTTGCGCGGCGTATGCCTGTGCGCGGCGTTGCGCGGCGTATGCCTGTGCGCGGCGTGCGCGTACGCATGTGCGTACGCCTGCGGTATGCCTGCGCGCGGCCTCGTCCAGTGGGACGCGCGGTGTCCGCATCGGTCGGCCTGGGTGCGCTGTAGATGATCAGAGCGTGTGATGAACGGCGCCACAGCAAGCGACAAACCAGCCCAATTCCTCAGCGGGTCGATCTCCGCGACGGCGAATCCCGCACGCCAGAATGACCCGACGATGCCGTCACCGGCCCGGATTCCACCGCATTGCGCCGGATCCCTCGGCCCCGGCATCACCGTCCCGGCGTCCCGTCAGGACGTCACCCTGCCAGGGCGTCACGGCGTCACATCAGACCGGAGACCATGATGCGGACTCGTCGGACTCATCGGACCCCCCGGATTCGTCCAACTCGTCGGACTCATCGGACTCATCGGACTCGTGCCAGAGGAAGCTGGTCCTTCGCCGGGGCGGTCGAAACGGCCGGGGCGCGGGCACTCCTCGCCGCCCTCACCGCCCTCGCCCTGATCTCGGGCTGCGGCGACCACTCCGGTGCGTCGCGGCCGATGACGGGCCCGGCACACTCCTCATCCTCCGCGTCCCCCGCCGCCGTTGTCTCGCCGTCACCACCGCTGACAGCCGCCCGGCCGACGGGCGCGCTCCGCAACCCCCCTGAAGTGGTGAGCAGGAACGGCTTCCTGAACACCCGCATCGTGGTCGAGCGCAAAAGGGTGGAACTCGCGGGCAAGAAACTGTGGGCACTGACCTACAACGGCCGGTACATGCCGCCGACCCTGCGTATCAAACCCGGGGACCGCGTGAAGCTGGCGATGGTGAACAAAATCGACCAGATGACGAACCTGCACGTCCACGGCTTGCACGTCTCGCCGAGCGGTCACTCCGACAACATCTTCCTGATGATCGAGCCCGGGGAGACCTACCACTACTCGTACCAGTTCCCGCGCGACCTCGCGGCGGGCACCTACTGGTACCACCCGCACCCCCACACGCTGTCCGCTCCCCAGACCGCCGGCGGGATGTCCGGGATCATCATCGTCGACGGACTGAAGCGGTATCTGCCGAAGGCACTGCGGAACATCACCGAACGGGTCGTCGCGCTCAAGGACTTCCAGCGGGTGGGTGACCAGATCAAGACCGCGGATCTGAGCATCGGCGCGCCCACGACCCGCGTGGTCAACGGGCAGCTCAACCCCGCCATCCATATCCGGCCGGGCGAGACCCAGCTCTGGCGGATCGCCAACATCGGCGCCAACATCTTCTACAAGGTGGTGCTGCCGGGCCACAGATTCCGGGTGATCGCGCGGGACGGGAACCCTGTCACCAAGACCTACTCCGTCGACACGATCATCATTCCGGCGGCGGCCCGCTATGACGTACTGGTGGAGGGCGGTCCGCCCGGCACCACCGAGCTGAAGACACTCCCGTACAACACGGGTCCGGCGGGCAACCAGTTCCCCGAGGCGACGCTCGCCACGCTCGTCTCGCGGGGGGAGGCCCGGACTCCGGTGAAGCCGCCCGCCGCCTTCGCGCCGGCCCGGGACCTGGCCAAGGCCAAGCTCGCCGCCCGTAGGACGATCACGTACACGGAGAACGCGGCCGGCACGGAGTACTACATCAACGGCAAGCAGTTCGACCCGAACCGCATCGATTTCACAGGGCAGTTGAACACCGTGCAGGAGTGGACGGTCCAGAACAACAGTGACGAAGTGCACTCGTTCCATGTGCACACGAACGACTTCCAGCTGATGAGCACGAACGGCAAGCCCCAGACGTTCTACGGCTACCAGGACACGGTGGACGTGCCGGCGCGCGGGAACATCGTCGTCCGGACCGCCTTCGAGAACTACACCGGAAAGACAGTGCTGCACTGCCACATCCTCAATCACGAGGACAAGGGCATGATGTCCGTCCTGGAACTCGTCGACGGCCCGCCCGGGAACGGAACCGGGGCCGGGACCGGGAGCGGTAGGGACCCGGCGGCACCGGGAGTGAAGAAGGACTGACCGGCGGTCCGTGGCTGTCCTTGCCTGCCCTCGCCGGTCCGCGGCTGTGCTTGCCGGTCCGTGGCTGCCCTCGCCGGTCTGCGGCTGTCCTTGCCGGACCCTTGCCTGCCCCCGCCGGTCCGGGGCCGTCCATGACATATGTCATCGGCGGCGGTGACAGCGCGCACTGCCGGGCGTCCCGGTCGGCGGGGAGCCTGAAGACATGACTGAGTCTTCGTCTTGGCTGAGCGAACCGCCGGGCACCGAACCGCCGGTGATCGATGTGGACGCGCTGCGGCGCACCTACGCCGGCGGCTTCACCGCGGTGAATGGCGTCTCGTTCTCCGTGGCGCGGGGGGAGATATTCGCGCTGCTCGGGACGAACGGCGCGGGCAAGACCTCCACCGTCGAGCTGCTGGAGGGCCTCGCCCGGCCCAGCGGAGGAATGGTGCGGGTGCTGGGCAGTGATCCGTACACCCGGCGGGCGGTCGTGCGTCCCCGTGTCGGGGTGATGCTCCAGGAGGGCGGCTTCCCCTCCGATCTGACGGTCGCCGAGACCGTACGGATGTGCGCGGGCTGTACGAGCGGGGCGCGGCCCACCGGTGAGGCGCTGGAGCTGGTGGGGCTCGGCAAGCGGTCCGGCGTACGGGTCAAACAGCTCTCCGGCGGTGAGAAGCGGCGTCTCGATCTGGCGCTCGCGCTGCTCGGCCGCCCCGAGGTGCTCTTCCTCGACGAGCCGACGACGGGCCTGGACGCCGAAGGGCGGCGCGACACCTGGGAGCTGGTACGGCACCTGCGGGACGGCGGCACCACCGTGCTGCTGACCACGCACTATCTGGAGGAGGCCGAGACCCTCGCCGACCGGCTGGCGATCATGCACCAGGGCCGGATCGAGGTCTCGGGGACTCCGGCCGAGGTGACCGCGGCGCGGCCGGCCCGGATCCGTTTCCTGCTGCCGGCCGATGTTCCGGCCGGGCGGCTGCCGCTGTCGCTGCGGGCCGCGGCGGAGGGACGGCGGGTGGAGATCCGTACCCATCAGCTCCAGCAGGACCTGGGCGAACTCCTGCGGTGGGCACGGGAGTCGGACGTGGAGCTGGAAGCACTGGACGCACGGTCGGCCTCCCTCGAAGAGGCCTTTCTGGAAATCGCGGCGCGGAGCGCGAGCGCGGAACCGATGGCGACGGTGGGGGTGCGATGAGCATGGGGGATACGGCGAAGATGGGCACGGCACGCACGGGGGACAGCGGGGAGAGTACGGCGGGCGTGGGCACGGCGAGTACGAAAAGTACGGCGGGGGCCGGATCGGCAGGGGCGGGAGCGGGCACGACCACGGTCGCGGGGCGTCTCGGGGCGCTCGGGAGGGCCGAGTTCACGCTGCTCGTGCGGAACAGGACGGCGCTGTTCGCCGCGCTGTTCGTGCCGGTGGCCATGATCGGGGCGATCAAGTCCTCGCTCGGGGGAATCGACCTGGGCAGGACGGGGATGAGTGCCGTCGAGGCCGCCCTGTCCGGCGGTATCGGCATGGTGCTGATCATGGCGGTGTACGCCAACCTCGCCTCCGCGTACACCGCCCGGCGTGAGGAACTGGTGCTCAAGCGGCTGCGTACGATCGAGGTGTCAGACCGCGAGATACTCGCCGGTACGGCACTGCCCGCCGTGTCGCTGGCGTTCGCGCAGTCCGCCGTGATGATCGTGGCCGGGGTCGCCTTCCTCGGGATACGGGCGCCGCAGCGGCCGGTGGTGCTCGTCGGCGGGCTGCTGGCGGGACTGGTGCTGCTCACCGCGCTGGCCGCCGTGACCTCCGCATTCACCCGTACGGTGGAGAGCGCCCAGCTCACGACGATGCCATTGTTCATGATCTCGGTCCTCGGCTCGGGGCTGTTCATCCCGCTGGAGGCGCTGCCCGAGAGGATCGCCTCCATGTGCGAACTGCTGCCGTTGACCGGGGTGATGACTCTGATCAGGGCGGGGTGGCTGGGCGGCGGGGAGGGGTACGACCTCTTCGGGGCCGCGCTCGGCGCGCTGGTGTGGACGGTGCTCGCCGTCTTCGCCGCGGAGCGATGGTTCCGGTGGGAGCCACGGCGCTGAGCCGCGGCGCCGCGTTCGGAAGGCGCGAGGGGGAGTTGGATGGAGAGGGCGCGATGTCCCGGCTGACGGGCTGGTGGCACGGCAAGAGCAAGCCGGTCAAGGTCGAGATCTACACCCGTTGGTCGTTCTACTTCCTCGGGGTCATGGAGCTGGCGCTGATCGGCGTCCCGTCGTTGACCAGCGGTCATGGACCGCTCAGTGGATGGCTGTTCCTGCTGGTCTGCCTCCAGGCCGCGCTCTGCTGTCTGCTCCAGTCCCGGGCCCTGGACTGGCGTCTCGGCCGACGCGAGCGGCCCGTAAGGCTGACCGTGACCGTGGCGGTGGTCTCGGCGGAGGGCACCCTCGTCGCCCTCGTCCTGCGCGGCACCGATGTGATCACCGATGACAGCCAGAACGCACTGCTGCTGTTCGGTTTCGCGGTCTTCGGGCTGGCGTCGATCACCATGGGTCTGCGGACGCATCGCCAGATGGCGTACACCGTGCTCGGCACGGTGGGTGGCACGGCGGCCGTCTCCCTGGCACTGTCCCTGCCGGCCAGGATCATCGTGGCCAATGTCGTCGGGCTCGCCCTCGCGGGCACGGCCCTCGTCTTCACCTATGTCTTCTCGGCCTGGCTGCTCAAGGCCGTCTGGGACCTGGACGCGGCCCGGGAACTTCAGTCGCGGCTCGCGGTCGCGGAGGAACGGCTGCGCTTCGGCCGCGATCTGCACGATGTCATGGGCCGCAATCTCGCGGTGATCGCGCTGAAGAGCGAGCTGGCGGTCCAGCTCGCCGAGCGTGGCCGGCCGGAGGCCGTGGCCCAGATGACCGAGGTACAGCGGATAGCGCGGGAGGCGCAGCGCGAGGTACGGGATGTCGTACGGGGATATCGCGCGGCGGATCTGCATACGGAACTGGAAGGAGCTCGTGGGGTGTTGACGGCGGCGGGCATCGATTGCCTGATCGAGGGAGCGGACGGTCTGGTCCAGGGGGAGGACGGTCCGACCGGCGGTGCTGGGCGAGGCGGGGCCGGAGCCGGTGGCCGAAGCGGGAGCGGCGGCCGGGGGCTTCCGGCCGAGGTCCAGTCGGCACTGGGGTGGGTGGTGCGCGAGGCGACGACGAACGTGCTGCGCCATGGGGACGCGCGGCGGTGCACCGTACGGCTGTCGGAGAGCGGGGAGGACGGCCAGGCGGATGCCGACGCCCGGGAAGCGGTTCTCGTCGTCGAGAACGACGGTGTGCCGATGGACGTGATCGCCTCCGCCGAACGCGTACGGAACGGTTCGAACGGCGGCTCCGGTCTCGCCGGACTGCGGGAGCGGCTCGCCGCGCTGGACGGCACGCTGGAGGCGAAGCACACGGGGGACGGCTGTTTCCGGCTGACGGCGCGGGTGCCGCTGACCGCGCCGGGCCACGGCCCCGTCTCCGCCGAGGTCGTCGCGGTATGACGTCCCTGCCCCGTCAGGGCGCTCCCGTACCCGGCCCCGTACCCGCTCCCGTACGCGTTCTGCTCGCCGACGACGAGCATCTGATCCGGGGCGCGCTCGCCGCGCTGCTCGCGCTCGAAGACGATCTGCTGGTGGTCGCCGAGGCGGCGTCCGGGCCCGAGGCGCTGGCGATGGCGCGGGCGCACCGGCCCGATGTGGCCGTTCTCGATCTCCAGATGCCCGGTGCCGACGGTGTGAAAGTCGCCACATCGCTCCGCACGGAACTGCCCGGCTGCCGGACGATGATCGTGACCAGTCATGGTCGGCCCGGCCATCTGAAGCGGGCGCTGGCCGCGGGCGTCCGGGGCTTCGTGCCCAAGACCGTCAGCGCTCGGCAGCTCGCCGAGATCATCCGTACGGTGCACGCGGGAAACCGCTTCGTGGACCCGGAATTGGCGGCCGACGCGATCTCGGCGGGGGACTCGCCACTGACCGCGCGGGAGGCGGAGGTACTGGAGCTGGCGGCAGATGGTGCGCCCATCGCGGAGATCGCGGAGCGTGCCTCGCTGTCGCAGGGGACCGTACGGAACTATCTCTCGTCCGCCGCGTCCAAACTCGGTGCGGAGAACCGTCATACGGCTGTGCGTCTCGCACGGCGGCGAGGTTGGGTATAGTGGCAGACGCGCCACGGCGCATGCGGACGTAGCTCAGTTGGTAGAGCGCAACCTTGCCAAGGTTGAGGTCGCCAGTTCGAACCTGGTCGTCCGCTCAGAAGGAAGAAGCCCCCGGTCGGTCGACCGGGGGCTTCTTCGTGTCACTGTGACCGGCTCCACTGTGACCGGCTCTACTGCCAGGTGCTGCCGGTGAGGTGTTCGTACACCTCCACATACCGCGCCCGGGTCGACTCGACGACCTCCGGTGGCAGCGGGGGCGGCGGCTGCTCGCTCGCGCGGTCCCAGCCGGAGGCCGGAGAGGTCAGCCAGTCGCGTACGTACTGCTTGTCGTACGACAGCTGCGGACGACCCGGCTCCCAGGAGTCCGCCGGCCAGAAACGCGAGGAGTCGGAGGTCAGCACCTCGTCGGCGAGCACCAGCCGGTCGTCGACGTCGAAGCCGAACTCGAACTTGGTGTCGGCGAGGATGATCCCGCGGACCCGGGCCAGGTCACGGGCGAGGCTGTACACGTCGAGGGTCGTCCGGCGCAGCAGGGCGGCGGTCTCGGTGCCGACCTGGCGGGCGACCTCCTCGTACGACACGTTCTCGTCGTGCTCGCCGACGGCCGCCTTCGTGGCGGGGGTGAAGATCGGACCGGGCAGCTCGGAGCCGTCGGCCAGGCCTTCGGGGAGCGCGAGTCCGCAGACGGTACGGGACTCGTTGTACTCGGTGAGTCCCGAGCCGGTGAGATAGCCGCGCGCGACGCACTCCACCGGGAGCATCCGCAGCGGTTCGCAGACCAGGGTGCGTCCGGCCCAGTCGGCGGGGGCGCCGGGGGGGACATCACTGGAAATCACATGGTTCGGTACGAGTTCGGCGAGCCGTTCGAACCACCAGAGCGAGAGCTGGGTGAGAAGCCTGCCCTTGTCGGGGATCTCGGTGGGCAGCACCCAGTCGTAGGCGGACATACGGTCACTGGCGACCATCACGAGGTCGCCCGCCTCGTTCCGGTACAGATCCCGCACCTTGCCGGTGTGGAGATGCACCAGACCCGGCACCTGAAGGGGCTCGGGCTTTTCGACGAATCCGGACACGGTTCCTCCCCGTGGTTCTGTCCGATCTTGAAGATCGCCTCGATTCTCCCGTATGCCGGAAGGCGCAGCTCGCAGGGGTCCGGCGCGCGCCACGCGTCCGCCCCCGAGGGGGAGGTGCGGGGAAGTGCGGGGAGGTGGTGCAGGCGGGATGCGAGAGGGTGCGGGAGGGGGTGCGGGGGTCCGTTCGAGTCCGGTCGAGTCCGTTCGAGTCAGTCCCGTTTGCAGATCCGGTCCAGGAGATTGGCGGTCGCGCGCTGGATACGGGGATCAACATGGCCGGGCCGGTCCAGCGCCGGGGACCAGGCGAAGGTCCCCGAGGCGAAGACCAGCGCGCCCGAGGGAGCCCGGTAGAGCGAGGTCTCCTGGTGACGTCGGGCGTTCTCGCTGTCGCGGTACGGGGAGTGCGCGAGCAGGATGCGGTCCTGGTGCTCGGGAAGCGGGGTACGCGGGAAATAACGGTCGGCCTCGCCCGCGACGAGTCCGTCGATCTCGTCGCCCTCGGTCGCGCCGGTGGCTTCCCAGAGCCAGTGATCGGCGTTCCGTACGACCATGGGGTGGGGCTCGGGGATCCGGCCCGCGTACTGGATACCGAGAAGCTCCTGTTCAGGCCTGTCCACCTCGCGCCAGAGCGCGGGGCGTCCGGGGCCGCGGCGCTTGCGGCAGGTGAGCAGCCGGTCGGGGACGCCGGAGGCCGAGGGGCCGAGCTCCACCTGCCAGTACAGGGTGTTGGCGGAGAGGAAGACGAGTGATGTGCCCTGCTCGCGCGCCAGCTCGACGGTGCGGCGCATGGGAACGGACCAGTACTCGTCGTGGCCGGGGAAGACCAGCCCTCGGTAGCGGGTGGGGTCGACCCGGCCGGCGTGCAGATCGCGGGTGTCCGCGTAGGCGAGGTCGTAGCCGTACCGCTCGGCCCAGCGGATGAAGTCGTAGGCGTGCCCGACATGGAGCGGCAGACCCGCGCCCGCGTAGGGGCGGTCGAAGGAGACGGTGGTCGCGGCGTCCTGCTCGCCGAGGAGCCCGCCCTTCTCGTCCCAGGCGTGGTAGAGGCTGGCGCCGGTATGACCGTCCTCGGGGTAGAGGTTGTACGCCTGCCAGGTGATGTCCGGGAGCAGCAGGAGCAGATCGGCGGGATGGCTGTCGCGGACGGTGAAAGGGATGTGCGAGCGGTAGCCGTCGACGGTCGTGAGGACGGCGACATGCGCGCCGAGCTCCCAGTGCGACGGGATCTGGAGCCGCCAGGAGAGCCACCAGTGGTGGCAGGAGACCGTGCGGTCGGCGGCGAGCGGTGGCGGCTGGACGATGCCGGAGAGCCGGGGACTGGTGGTGATCTTGCGGGCGCCGTCGCCGCCGTAGTGCCCGATCCGGTAGATGTCGACCGAGAACTGCTGGGGCGGGTCGACGGTGACATGGAAGTCGATCGCCTCGCCGGGGGCGACTCCGCCGGTGGACGCGAAGCCCTTGATCTGACGGCGTACGTCGTCGGCGGTGTGGAGGCCGCCGCCGCGGTCGCGGCCCAGGGTCGGATCGGCGTACCAGGGCACGAGCTGACCGGTGTCGTCGAAGTAGTTCTCGCTGCCGCGCAGCCAGGGCAGCGGGCCCTGGCCGAACGGGTCGCTGACCGCGTGGGCGAGAGCGCCCGACTCCCATCGCCGGATCTGTTCCGCCTGTCGGATCCGGTCCGCTCGTCGGATCTGGTCCGCCCCCATCGCACGCCCCTCCTCCGCGTCCGCCGCGCCACATCGGGTGGTACGGCCGTTTTTGCTACAAGCACCGGCCTCCAGCACATCACATAACGCATGCGGCTCGTCACCGTTCGTCGCGAATTGGCGTTAACGGAACGTCCCGGTCCGGATGCGGGATGTGATAAAGGAGATTCGGTGCGGGGCGGGTGTGACCGAAGTGGGGTCACACGAGGCGTACGGGCTTCTCCGGCCGTACGCCGAGCGAGGCCAGCCAGGAGCGGAGCGGTTCCGCGTCACCTCCCTCGACCAGGCTGAGGACGCGCCCGCCCAGATCCGTACGGCGTTCGCCGTCGATCAGCAGGGTCGGTCCGTCGAGCCAGTCCAGACCGGGTGTGGCACCCGCCGTGTCGACGGCCGAGCAGCAGACCATCGCCGTCACATGGTCGGCGAGCAGCTCCCTGCCCGTGCGGGGCGGCTGGAGCGGCGAGAGAGGCAGCGGGTCGGTGCCCCAGAGGGTTACGGAATCGCCCACGGCCCCGGCCGGGACGGGTGGGGCAGCCGCCTCCTCCCGGGCCAGCTCGGCGCTGATCCCGGCGGCCAGGGCATCACCGGCCTGGGCGTGTCCGTGGGTCTCACCGTCGGCGCTGTCCTGCCTGGCGGCGCTGTCCTGCTTGGACGAGCCACCCGCCCGGCCCGTGCCGCCCGCAGCGCCCGTGTCCCCCGTAGCGCCCGTGCTGCCCGTAGCGCCCGTGTTCCCCGTAGCGCTGGCGTCCCTCGTACCGCCCGTACCGCCCGCGCCGCTCGGGGCGGAGAGATGGTCCATGACCCGGGCCAGCGTGGGACCTGGTGCCGTCGCGGAAGAGGCGGTGTCCGCCGGGCGACGTACTCCCAGACTGTCCAGGACGCGGTGCAGCCTGGCCGCTTCCGTACGCCATTTACGGTCGACGACCTCCTCCGGATACTGCTGCCAGTCCACCGGGGACCAGTCGGGTCCCGCTTCGGCCGGGCCGCCGTGGAAGAGACGCGCGGCCAGCAGGGACGCCGCCTCGTCGACCGCGCCCGGCTCTTCGAGCAGATCGCAGGCGGGCCGCTCCCCGAGCCGGGAGGTGAAGCCCTCGGCCAGACGGTCGCGACGGGACAGCTCGGTGAGGGCGGACACCACGCCCGCGTCCAGACGGGAGGGCCAGCGGCCCATGCGCCAGGCCGGCAGCGCGACCCGGGTCAGCAGCCGGTCCCAGCCCGCGTACGCCAGGCCCACCTGCTCCTGGGCGACGATCCGCAGGCCGTAGTCCACACCCTGTGCACGCTCGGAGGCGGCCGCCGCGACACCCCGCTCCATCTGGGCGGCATGCTCACCGCAACCGCGCAGCAGCAGCCGGGCGATCCGGCCGATCAGGCCGAACGCCGCTCTCCCCGGCAGCCCCCGGCCCGGACGGAACGCCACGGCGACGGCCGCGTCGAGCCCGCGGACGAAACGGCGGGCAGCGGCTATGTCCGGGTGCGCCGAAGGGCCCGTACCCGCGACGACCGGCGCGAGCACGGCACGCAGCTCGGCGACCCGCATCCACCACAGGAAGGGCGAACCGATCACCAGGACGGGCGCGGCGGGCGTACGCCGTCGGCGGCCAGCGCCGGGGAGCGAGGGCCCAGTGGGCGCGGGCGCCTGCGCGTGCGCGGGGTGCGTACGGTCCTCCAGCCAGCTGTCGCAGTCCGGGGTCAACGCTATGGCGGAGGGGGCCGGCACTTCGAGCCGCTCCGCGAGATCGCGTACGAGCCGGTAGAGGTCGGGGGCGGCCGACTCGCTGACCGCGACGGTGGGGCTGAGAGCCGGTCTGGCGAAGGCGATCACGGCGGCGACGGCGGCACCGAGCAGCAGCACGACCGCCGCGAAGCCCGTCACGGCCCAGCGGGCCGCGTCCCAGCTCCCCCCGTGGAGATGGCCTGTGGCCCCTCCGACCAGCAGCACGACGGCGACGGCCGCGGGCAGCAGGGCCACGGCCAGCGCCCTGCTGCGGACACGCAACACGGCGAGGGCCCGGACACGGGCGCCCTGAGCACCCAGCTCGTCACCCATACCTGAGCTGGAACCGGAGCTGGAACTGGAACCGGACATGGTCGGACTTCACCCCCTCTGCCCCTGCACCGCTTTGCTCACTACCCCACTGTGGCACCCGTCACTGACATCGCAATGTCGGTGGGCCAAGTGCCGGAACGCATGCGCCGCACCCTAGTTGGACCCCGCCGACCCGTCATCCGGATGGGCTGTTCGTCACTCGATGGAATGGCTCTGGTCAAAGCTGCTGACGAACAGGGCTGTGAGCCCGGTTCCCAGGCGGGGCGGGGCCGGTCGGGCCGGGCGGGCTCGGCTCCGGTACGGAAACGGCCGCGCGTTGCGCCGGTCGGCGGAGGGCCGGGAGGCGGACGGGCAGGGGGTATGCGTGGCACGGCGCGCACGCCACGCGCGGCGCAGTGCCACGCGGGACAGCGTGGTGGTACGCGCGGGGGCTCACGCGACGCCGTAGCGGGCGGCTCCGATGCCCGATCCCCGAGCCCCGGTCCTCGGTCGGACATCGGTTTACGGGAGCCGCTCGGCCGGATACGGGGGTCGCCCGGTCGGATACGGGGGGGGCTGCTCCGGCCGGCGTCAGGCCTTCGCGGCCTCGCTCGCGATGTCCGTACGGTGCTGCGAGCCCGCCAGGGTGACGCGGTTCACCGCCGTGTACGCCCGCTCACGGGCCTGTGTCAGGTCCTTGCCCGTCGCCGTCACCGACAGCACGCGGCCGCCCGCGCTCACGACCGTACCGTCGTCGTCGCGCCGGGTTCCGGCGTGCAGTACGTACGCGTGGGGCGCGTCGTACGCCGCGACGTCCGCGAGGCCCTCGATCGGGTCGCCGGTACGCGGTGTGTCCGGGTAGTTGTGCGAGGCGATGACCACCGTGACGGCGGCGTCGTCCCGCCAGGTCAGCGTCGGCAGGTCCGCGAGCGTCCCCTCGGCCGCCGCCAGCAGGACACCGGCCAGCGGGGTCTTGAGCCTGGCCAGCACCACCTGGGTCTCCGGGTCGCCGAAGCGGGCGTTGAACTCGATGACCCGTACCCCTCGGCCCGTGATCGCGAGACCCGCGTACAGCAGCCCGGAGAAAGGCGTACCGCGCCGGCGCAGTTCGTCGACCGTGGGCTGGAGAACGCTCTCCAGGACCTCGTCCACCAGTTTGGGGTCGGCCCACGGAAGCGGGGAGTACGCGCCCATGCCGCCCGTGTTGGGGCCCTCGTCGTTGTCGAGCGCGCGCTTGAAGTCCTGCGCGGGCTGGAGCGGCAGGACCGTCTCGCCGTCGGTGATCGCGAAGAGCGAGACCTCGGGCCCGTCCAGGAACTCCTCGATGACGACCCGCTCGCAGGCGAGCGCGTGCTCGCGCGCCTTCGCGAGATCGGCGGTGACGACGACGCCCTTGCCGGCGGCGAGCCCGTCGTCCTTGACGACATACGGGGTACCGAAGGCGTCGAGCGCGTCGTCGATCTGCTCAGGGGTGGTGCAGACATAGCTACGGGCCGTCGGAACGTTCGCCGCGGCCATCACATCCTTGGCGAAGGCCTTGGAACCCTCCAGTTCGGCGGCTTCCTTCGAGGGGCCGAAGCAGGGGATGCCCGCGTCCCGTACGGCGTCGGCGACCCCCGCCACGAGCGGCGCCTCGGGACCGACGACGACGAGTCCGGCCTCCAGCTCGATGGCGAGACGGGACACGGCCGCGCCGTCCAGCGCGTCGACCGGATGCAGCTCGGCCACCTCGGCGATACCGGCGTTGCCGGGCGCGCAGTGCAGAGCGGTGACCGCGGGGTCGAGGGAGAGAGAGCGGCACAGGGCGTGTTCGCGGGCGCCGCCGCCGATGACAAGGACCTTCACGGGAGGCAGCCTAGCCCGGAGGGAGCATCCCGCTGTGTACGGGCCTTGGTCCGTGTACGCGGCTTGGGCAGGGGGGTTCGCTGCTCGTACGGGCCTTGGAGCGCGTACGCGGCTTGGGCAGGGGGCCGCTGCTGGCGCGACTGCTGGCACGAGCCTGGGACGGGGGCCGCTACTCGTACGGGCCTTGGAGCGGGGCCAGAGGGAGCGCTGCTCGCCGGACGGCTGGCCACTCGTTCATACATTCCCCTAATCGTTCGTATATTCCTCCACCACCGTCGCCCCCAGCTCGCGCACGATCAGGTCATGGCCGGAGAGCGCGGAATCGACCAGATCCGGATCGTCCTCCTCCGGGGTGTCGTCCTCCGGGGCCACGGGGGGCGGGGGCGGGGGCGAGGCAGGCCGGTTGTCGGAGCGGGGCGGCTCGTTCCGGGCCTGCCCGGAACCCGGGGACTGCGCCGCGGGCGCGTGGGGCGCGGGCGCGGCCGACGAGGATACGGCGGCGGGCGGGGCGGGGCGCTGAGACGATGAACCGCCGGGGGCGGGAGCCGATGCCTGGGGACGGCCTCCGTAACCACCGCCGCTCCCGGTGCCTCCGGCGTTCCCAGTTCCGCCACCGCCACCGCCACCGCCGCTCCCGTTCCCGGGACCGCCGCCGGAGCCGCCACCTCCGTAACCGCCACCCCCGTAGGCGCCGCCTCCGTAACCACCGCTGTTGCCTGCGCCTCCACCAGGACCGCCGCCGTAGCCGCCTCCGCCGCCACCGCCCGCACCGCTCCCGGACGGCGGCTGGGAGCCGCCGGAGGGGTCGATGATCGCCTCGACCTTCCACTGCACGTTGAAGTGCTCGGCGAGCGCCTGCTTGAGCACGTCCTCGCTGCCACTGCTGGTGAAGTTGTCACGCGCGCCCGCGTTGATGAAACCGAGCTGGAGCGTCGTACCGTCGAACCCCGCCACCTGCGCGTTCTGACTGAGCAGGATCCAGGTGAAGCGCCGGCGGTTCTTGACGGCCTCCAGGATGTCCGGCCACATGTTCCGCACCTGGCCCGCGCCCTGCGCCATAACCGGACCAGGGCCAGGGCCCTGACCGTGGCCCTGACCTGGCCCCTGCGCTCCGCCGGGGGCGGCGGCCGACTGCGACGGCGCGGCCGGGGCGGCGGGCGCGGGGGTCTGCCGACCGGGCGCGGCCCCCTGTCCCGGTGTCGACGCGGTGGGCCAGCCGCCGGGACGGCGGCCGGTGTCCGGGGCGGTGGCGCCGGGCCACGCTCCGGGACGCTGCGGCTCCGCCGCGCCTTCGGGTACGGGCGCCACAGCCGGCGCAGGCGTACCAGGGGGCTGCACCGGCGGAGGCGGGGGCGATGGCGGAGGCGTCTGGGCAGCCGCGGGTCCGGCGGGCATCGGGGGCGGTACGGGCGCGTGCGCCTCGGGGCCGGGAACGTAGCCTGCCGCCGGACCGGGCCCCGGGCCCGAGAACGCGGCTCCCTGGGCCGTGACGGCCGCCGCCGCTCCCCGCTCCAGGCGGTCGAGCCGCGCCTGCACCGAGCGCTCGTCGTCGAAGGCGGCCGGCAGCAGCACGCGGGCGCAGATCAGCTCCAGCTGGAGACGGGGTGAGGTCGCTCCGCGCATCTCCGTCAGCCCGGTGTTGACCAGATCGGCCGCCCGGCTCAGCTCGGCCGCGCCGAAGACCGACGCCTGAGCCGTCATCCGCTCCACGACATCGGCGGGCGCGTCGATCAGCCCCTTCTCCCCCGCGTCCGGCACTGCGGCCAGAATGAGCAGGTCACGCAGCCGCTCCAGCAGATCGGCGACAAAACGCCGCGGATCGTTGCCGCCCTCGATCACCTGGTCGACGATCTCGAACGCCGCGGCCCCGTCCCCCGCCGCGAAACCGTCCACCACGGCGTCGAGCAGGGACCCGTCCGTATAACCGAGCAGGGCCGTCGCCATGGCGTACGTCACACCGTCCTCGGCCGCGCCCGCGAGCAGCTGGTCCATGACGGACATCGAGTCACGCACGGACCCGGCGCCGGCCCGTACGACCAGCGGGAGCACCCCGTCCGCGACGGGAATGCCCTCCTTGCCGCACACCTCGCCGAGATACTCACGCAGCGTCCCCGGCGGAACCAGCCGGAACGGATAGTGGTGCGTACGCGACCGGATCGTCCCGATGACCTTCTCGGGCTCGGTGGTCGCGAAGATGAACTTGAGATGCTCCGGCGGCTCCTCGACCACCTTCAGCAGGGCGTTGAAGCCCGCCGAGGTGACCATGTGCGCCTCGTCAATGATGTAGATCTTGTAACGACTGCTCGCGGGACCGAAGAACGCCTTCTCGCGAAGATCGCGGGCGTCGTCCACACCTCCGTGCGACGCGGCGTCGATCTCGATGACATCGATCGACCCCGGCCCGTTCCTGGCGAGGTCCTGACAGGACTGGCACTCACCGCACGGGGTCGGCGTGGGCCCCTGCTCACAGTTCAGACACCGCGCGAGGATGCGCGCACTGGTCGTCTTCCCGCAGCCCCGAGGCCCGCTGAACAGGTAGGCATGATTGACCCGGTTGTTCCGCAGCGCCTGCTGCAAGGGGTCGGTGACATGCTCCTGCCCGATGACCTCGGCGAAGGACTCGGGACGGTAGCGGCGGTAGAGCGCAAGGGACGACACACCTACGACGATATCGGCCCCCTCCGACATCGCGCCCGTACCACCACCCCAACGCGAACGCCCCCCACGCACCCGCCAGAGCCAACCTACCCTTGCTGCCTTCCGGCCCTGGGGGAGTTCAGTCAGATAGCGCCACGTGAGGGGCTGCGCCCACAGTACCCGATCCCCACCCCCCGGAACGAGTTCGCGAGCACGGCCCGGCGTCTTGTATTGTTTGCCCCGGAGGATTCGCCTAGTGGCCTAGGGCGCACGCTTGGAAAGCGTGTTGGGGGCAACCCCTCACGAGTTCGAATCTCGTATCCTCCGCCATTGCTCTCACCGGGCAATACGCTGAAGGGCCCCACCGCTTGCGGTGGGGCCCTTCAGCGTTGAGGGTTGCAGTTGCCGCGGTCCAACCGTGAGGCCGACGTCCTCCACGTGCTGAGGTGGATGGCTTCGGCGTCGAACCCATCAGACCGCCGCAAGCCATGGCCTGTCCGACCACCGCTGCCATATGACGAGAGCCCCAAGGTCGCGCGTGAGTGCGATGCGAGCAGTCCGCGTCCGCCTCTGTAGGTATGCTCCCGGGCACTGCCGGCTGACGCGACATTGGACCTACTGAGGCCGCAGTTGTCCCGTCGTCGGACCGCGAGGGAGGACCTTGGTGATCGATCTCAGCAACTACGAGTTGCTCTGGCCCGCCGCCTTGTTCGCTTCCGAAGCCAACCGCGTGGCGTCGTCCGGCCGTCGGGACTGGACGACTAGGGCTGAGTGGCTTCTGACCGAGGCGTTCCAAGGAGGCAGTGCCTGCTCCGACTTCGAGAGCCTGCCAGCCTCTGCTCCGCGAGTGGACGACCCGTGGGGCCAGTCCGACACCCCTCCTTGGGAGCAGCCCCCGGTAGTCACGCAGATGTCGTGGTTCCGCGAACTGATTGTTCGATCCGCCGAACTTCGACCATATGCCGAGCCGCGACCCTATTGGCCACATCGCAAAGGCGTAGCCAACCCTGCAAACCCTCCGCATCCCGAGAAGGCACGCCTAGACTTCGTCCGTCTCGTGATGGAACTACATAAGAGCGGATACCTGGTCGAGCAATTCGGCGAGGAGTGCGTGGACGTAGACGAGGAACTTCCAGATCCTGCCGAGGTTCTCAAGCTGCGTCTCGGCGTAGGCGATCTCTGGCCGCTTAGGCCACAGGAATGGGACGAGGACACCTTCTTCGGTCTCATTGAGGTGTTCCACGATCTTGTTTCTCGGCCACGCGATCGCCACTTCCACGACTGGGACCAGTGTGGCTGGCACCACCGAGAGTTCCACAGCGGGCCTGCACAAGTGCTGTACCGCTGGAGGATGAATCGCCTGCTCGAACGATCGGCCTTGCATTACCGCCTCGCCGACGAGGGCGAAGACCAAGGCAGACTGGTGGCGGTCACAGACGAGGCGCGGGCCGACCTAGTGCACCGCACCCTCAGCGCCCCTGACCCCGACATCAAGCAGCGCACCGCACACGCCATCGCTCTGTACCGCGGCAGGAATTCCTCAACCGAGGAAAAGCGTTCTGCGATTATTGCCCTCGCGGGCATCCTTGAGGAACGCCGCGATTTGATCCGTGCCGAGTTGGGGAAGCCTGATGATGGCGCCCTCTTCATGATTGCCAACAAATTCGAGATTCGCCACCGGGACGCCTCACAGCGGCAGGACTACGACCCCGCTTTTCTCGACTGGATCTTCTGGTGGTATCTAGCAACCGTGGAGCTCAGTACGACCCTTGTCCTACGTCAGGAGCGAGTGCCCGCACCTACGCGCCCCGACCCATCTGGAAGCACTGCGGCAACCAATGACGCATCGGGGCAATAACCGGATCTGTGCCGAATAAATGCAGAGCGCCGGGATGGATCCCCTTACGCAACCACGGCCATGATGCCGCCGAGGCAACTTGGGCTGACTCGTGATGGGCAGATCATCTTCATCGACCCGTCCGTCCTGCTGTGCACCATCATGATGCGCGCCGCACGGTTGGAGTGGTACGAGCAGGGTGATGTCTGGGACCGCGTCATCACGACGGAACACCGCTCGGCCGTCAGCGACGTACCGCAGGAACAGCTGAACGCCCGAGCCCAGGAGATCCGGCACCTGCTTCTCGCCGACAGCGACACCCTGCTGCGCCCCGGAGGCCCGCTGGAACCCATCGGCGAGTGGGTCGCAGCATTCCACAGCGTCGGCCAGACCCTCGCCAACGGCGTCCAGGACGGAACTCTCGACCGAGGGCTGCGCCAGATGCTCAGCTACCACGTGATCTTTCACTGGAACCGGCTCGGACTATCCATGCGCGGGCAGAGCATCCTGGCTTGGGCAGCCAGGGCGGCAATCCTGGACAGCTAGAACCCTAAGGAGAGCCGAGGTGCGGGACGCCAGGAAAACATCGCATATCCATGGGTAAAAACGGGCCCTCGCAGAAGCCGCGCCTATCGCACCGCAACACCCGAGAGAACGAAACCGCAATGGATCGTCCGCGCATGCAATTCATTACGCGCTACGACCGGAAAGAACCCTTTCATGAAGTCTCGGAAATCGACCTAACGCAAACCCAAAAGCGATACTTCAGACGCCGACCTACGATTCAGCCCAATCATCGATGGCCGCCGAAGTTTGCACCAGAACCCTTTCGACCATATCAACCAAATCGCCAAAGTCACCATAATCCGGATAGTAGGCTGATGCCAAATTGAAAACAGGGGAATCCAAATCCACCTTTGACAGATCAAGGCGTCGATCAAGATTGTAGTGCATCAAGGTATTGCGGAACGGCCTGGCACTTCGATCCATGACCGCCCGCGCAGCGGGCGCGTCGAGAATTTCCTGGAGAGCTCGATTTGATCGAGACGTGAGCGAGCACTCAGAATCGGATCGCAGAACTTCCAAACTAGCGAGAACCTGATAGACAGTCAAGAACCTGAAGAAGCAACGCCGATGCACTCGTCAAGCTCAGCATTCTCGAAATCGGCAGCAATTCGCCCCACCCAGGCTGCATCGTTTGCTATGCCTTGATGGATTACTTTATCCCGAATATCCAAAGATCTCTCTTTAGTCACGACGGCTGTCTCAGCCAGCCTCTCTTATCTTTTGGTCTCACTTGCCATCGAGGTCGGCAGTGAGACATCTGGCGGCGGGGGCCCTTGCAGGGTCTGAACTAGTCTCAGTCGAAACTCTTCTAGAGGCCGCGGCCTTATCGCTGGCCCTGCGCCCGCACTGGCGAGCAGCGCATTTGTAAGATCCTGTGTCTTGCGGAAGAGGTTGAGTTCACCTGCCAGGGCACCTAGCGCTTTTTTAGGATCAACCAGGAGGAACCGGTCGCGCTCCCAACGTTCGCGTACTCGCTCGGACACCTCCCGATGGATCGCATCTACAGCATCGCTTCGCGCCTTCATAGCGTGTGCCGCAGCCGTATATTGCTCTTTGAGACCTCGGATGCCGTCCCTCTTGTCCGCACGCGGCATCGGGAAACGGTTGGCCAGTTCACCCGCGAGCATGTCGGAGACAACATCGTCCGCTAGTGGATCTACTGCGGCACGGAGCAGAGCTTCAGCCTCGTCGAGCGAGGTCGGGCGGCCGAGAGATCCAAGCACCGCTGCGACAAGGCCAGGATCCAGAAGCAGGCTCTCCAGAGCCCGGCGGGGCCATATATGGAGGTTGGGATAGTCGCGCTGGTAATTCCGAACTTGGGTGTCGCTCATCAGGTCGCGGTCGATGAGACACACCCATGGCAGTGAACTCAGGTCGTCAGCAAGCATTCGGTGACGGGCAAGCACCTGTCCGGAGCTACCTGCCTTGATCACATGCACGTTCTCTAGTTCCTCGGGGAACAGACGCCCCAGATAGTTTTCGTCCCTGTCACCTTCCACGACCAGGCGTCCGCCCTTGAGGAGCAGGTCTGCCTCGGCAACGCCCATATCGGCGACCACACCCGCCAATGAGGAGGCGCTTGCGACTCGTCGGGCCTGTTCAGCGGCTTCGCCACCGACCATTTGGTAGATCTGCGACGGATGTGCAGCCGCGACGATCTTGACCGAGTGGGTGACAATCATCGTCTGAGTTCGGTGGGCAAGGGCTCCAACTGCACGCAGAAACGCCATCTGCAGGGCTGGATGCAGGTGCAGCTCGGGCTCATCAAGGAGCAGCACGCTCCCGTCGTGCGCAGATTGATGTAGTGCGCACAACAGCCCCAGAAGGCCAGCCTCCCCACTGGACAACTCGCTGACGGGGTGCCGGCCATCCGCCGTTACAACTTCGATGCGAGTAGTTCCGAGGCCACTGATCGGTTGCGGGCGTAGCAACCTCTTACCCGTTGCCTCGCGGAATGTCTCTCCCAATTGCTCGTAGGCGTCATCGCGCCACCCGCTGTCCCGGGCTTTTACCAGCGAGCAGTAGTCCAGGGTCGTGAGACGGATCGTCAAGTCCTCGGCAGCAGGTGGACCACCTGCAAGCCTGGAGGGCGGAACATCGGCGCTACTAAGCGGAGCACTGGCCCCTACCCGACCGTTTTCAGCGGCACCGAGCAAAGTGATGTCCGGGAAGCTGTTACTGGCTCTGAAGACGGGGTCGAATACCGTGGCAACCACAGAGGAGTCCGCGAAAGAAACATTCCCTGTTTTGTCCACTACCGCAGTCCGACGGAACCGGTCCCTACGCTCGGCATTCCTGCCAAACACCGATTGATGATGCAGGTTTACACGATGGAACTCTTCGTCGCTAAGCGTGAAGTACAGCTCAATTCCGGCCTTGTCCTTGCCCAGTCGTACCAGCTCTGGGCGCGGCTCCAGCCCTCGTGTGCGCGTGATCAAGTGCAAGGCTTGGAGCATCGCAGTCTTACCACTGGCATTCCGCCCGGTAATTAGCGTATACGGCTGTTTGTCCAACTCCGTCAGCTTCGCGTGACGGATCGCCTTGAAGTCGGTGACCACGATCTCGGAGATACGCACGAGGGCCTCAATGATGCACTGGGAGGAGCAGTTGGTGCCGCTCTCTAGAGGAGGAGGGCTATGCAAACCGGAGGATACCGCAACGCAGTTGGGTCACTCTAACGAATAGACGGGCATCCAGCAGGGCGGTTCCAGTGTGGTGTATGACGTCCAGCATGTGTCTGGTCGCCGGAGTTCGAAAGTTCGTCGGCCAAGACGTCATCGAGGGCGGCGCACAGCACCGGGGAGACTGCAGGTTCCGCCCGGAAGGGCGACCTCCTCTGAGGAGCGTTCTTGGTAGTTGCCTCCCGCCGCCTGAGCAGTGGACCACACCACTGCACGGCTCCCGCACCCGCACCCGCACCCGCACCCGCACCCGCTGAGGGTTGCACTTCGGGTTGCATTCATGGCGGTTCAGGCGAGACCATCCGAGCGACTCGACACGACTGGTCCCCAGGTCAGAACGCCTGCGAACCCGTCCGGACCCCCACACGAACATTTGGAAAGCGTGTTGGGGGCAACCCCTCACGAGTTCGAATCTCGTATCCTCCGCCATTGCTCTCACCGGGCAATAC
>NZ_JBSGVS010000034.1:0-94378 GCF_053608565.1 Streptomyces sp. NPDC055025 | reverse complement strand
CTCGCCGGGGCCGCGGGCGCGGCCTGGGCCGGGGCGGCCGGGGTCACCGCGGGCGCGGTGCCCTCCATGGGATCGCCCGCCGTGCCGGGAGTGCCCGGCTTGTAGTCGGCGAAGAAGTCCCACCAGGCACGGTCGACCGAATTCGGGTCCTGGAGGTACTGCTGGTAGATCTCGTCGACGAGCCACTCATTGGCTCCGAAGGCAGCGGCAGGGTTCTTGCCCTGCCCGTCTTCGTCGGTCGAGATGCTCGCGTTACTGGGGGACTGAGACGACACGGCGTGAACCGCCCTCTTCCGCTTCACAAGGTGATGGACAGCGGGAATCAAGGCTACGCCTACCAGGGCTTCAGGTGCAGGCCGGGCGTGCCATCGTCGTGCAAGTCACATCCGAAGGCGGGTTTCGGCGGCTGAAATGGCGGGAAACAAGCGGGGTTCCATGGCGTCGGGCAGCCGTCGGGAAGCGTCACGGCACACAACGGCCGGATGACGGCAGGGCCACGACCCGGTGGCCGGCCTCCGTCGAGCTTCCTCCGGCCTCCGTCCGCGTCGCCGGACCTCCGTCGCCGGTCCGCCGACGGGCCTCCGGCCGGGCCGCGGACGGGCCTCCGGCCGGTCCGCCGTCGCCGGGCGTCCGTCCGTCTCCGCCGGTCTCCGCCGGGCCTCGCCCGGCTCGTGTCCCGGCGTTCCGGCGCGCGTCGCCCAGGCGTTCCGGCGCGCGTCTCGGAGATCGTGCGTCAACAGTGCGAAGCGTACGTCAACCGTGCGCTCGGGTTGTTCCTGGAAGAGTGACGCGTATCAGACATCCGCGAACCGATTCGGCCACCCCGATCCGGCCGCCGTGCAGATCGACCGCCCAGCGCGCGATCGCCAGTCCCAGGCCCGTACCGCCGTCGCTGCCGGGGCCGTGCGGGGACGGCGCGGTGCCCCGGTTGAAGCGCTCGAAGACCCGGTGCCGCTCCTGCTCCGGGATGCCGGGACCCTCGTCCTGCACCTCCAGTTCGAGCGACTCGGACCCGCCGCCGCGCCGGGCGCGTACGGTCACCCGGCCGTGCGGCGGGCTGTGTTTGACGGCGTTGTCGATGAGGTTGGCGACGACCTGGTGCAGCCGCTCCGTGTCCGCGTGCGCGGTCAGTTCGGGCGGCGAGACATCCAGATGCAGATGCACGTCCGTACGGGAGTGATTGCCGGAGCCGGAACTCGTCGAGCGCCGCGCGGCGGCCAGATTGGCCTCCTTGAGCACCCCGGAGAGATACGGCCACACCTCGAAACGCTGGGCCTTCAGCGGTACGACGCCGTTGTCCAGCCGGGACAGGTCGAGCAGTGTCTCCGTCAGCCGGCCGAGCCGCTCCGTCTGGCGCAGCGCCGTCAGCATCGTCTCGTTGTCGGCGGCGGACACCCCGTCCACGACGTTCTCCAGCACGGCCCGCAGAGCCGCGATCGGTGTGCGCAGCTCGTGCGAGACATTGGCGATCAGCTCCTTGCGGTGCCGGTCCTCCGCCTCCAGGTCGTCGGCCATGCGATTGATCGTGGAGGCGAGGTCGCCCAGCTCGTCCCTGCGGTCGGCGCCGCTGACCCGGCGGGTGTAGTCGCCGTGCGAGATGCCCTTGGCGACGGTGTTCATCTCGTCGAGGGGCGCGGTCAGCCCGTGGGCCACGAACTGGGTGATCAGCAGGGTGGCGATCACCGAGAAGACGGTGATGAAGCGCAGCTCGGTATCGGTGCGCAGGGCCACCATCAGCAGACCGGTGGTGATGAAGACGGAGACGACGACCAGGGTGCCGAGCTTGGCCTTGATGGAGAACGGGCGCAGGCCCGTGCTCCCGGGACCGCCGGGGTGCGGGTCCGTGTGATGCGTGCCGCGGCCCGGGTGCGTGCCTCTGCCCGAGCCGCCGGAGCCTGGCCGGCTCATGGCGCGGGGGTCTCCAGCGCGTATCCGACGCCGTGCACCGTACGGATCCGCTCGGCGCCGATCTTCCGGCGCAGCGCCTTGATGTGGCTGTCGACCGTACGGGTGCCGGAGGCGTCCGCCCAGTCCCACACCTCGGCGAGAAGCTGCTCCCGGGAGAGCACCGCGCGCGGGGTGTTCGCCAGGCAGACCAGCAGATCGAACTCGGTGGGGGTGAGATGCACATCCTCGCCCCGCACCCGCACCCGGCGCTGCGCGTGGTCGATCTCCAGCTCGCCCAGGCGCAGGATGCCGCTGCGCGGGGTCACCGCGGCGAGCGCCGCGCGCTCCACCCGGCGCAGCAGCACATGCACCCGGGCCGCCAGTTCCCGCATGGAGAACGGTTTGGTCATGTAGTCGTCGGCGCCGACCCCGAGGCCGACCAGCATGTCGGTCTCGTCGTCGCGGGCCGTCAGCATCAGCACCGGCACCGGGCGCTGCGACTGGACCCGGCGGCAGACCTCCAGGCCGTCGAAGCCGGGCAGCATCACATCGAGGACCATCACGTCCGGCTGCCAGGCCTCGGCCGCGTCGACGGCCGCCGGGCCGTCCACCGCCGTCTGCACCAGAAATCCCTCGGCCCTCAGCCGCGCGGCGATGGCGTCGACGATCGTGGCGTCGTCCTCGACGACCAGGACCCGGCGCTGGGCGCCGGGCGTGGCCGCGACTCCGTTGTGGCTGGTGTGTGTCTGCTCCATCGCCCCGCCCCTGGTACGCGTTCCGCGATCCTTGTTCCCGCGATCCACATTCCCGATGCGGATGTGGATCGATGTGTGTGGTGCAGCGTAGAGGCAGCGGGAGGTTTCCGGCTACGCAGTGCGAACACCGAGATGGACCACGTCGGGCAGGCCCCGGGCAACCCGGATCTCTTCCTCCCGTACCCCGGTGAAACCGGCATTCCGTAACGCTTCGCCGAAGACGGGCGACGGCCGGGCCGACCATACGGCGAGTACACCGCCGGGTTTCAGCCGCGCGCGGCAGGCGGCCAGCCCCTGCGCCGAGTACAGATTCCCGTTGCCCTCGGTCACGGTCCAGTCCGGTCCGTTGTCGATGTCCAGACAGAGCGCGTCGTAACGCTCCGTGGCGGTGTGCGCGTACTCCACCAGTTCGGTGTGGAGGATCACGGCCCGTGGATCGGCGAGCGCGGCGGCCGAGATCCGGTCGAGCGGACCCTCGCGATGCCAGTCGATGACGGCCTGCTCCCGCTCGACGACCACGATCCCGCCCCAGCGGGGATCGGCGGCGGCGTGCGCGAGGGAGAACCCCACCCCGAGCCCGCCGATGAGGACGGACGGCCGCGGGCCGGGCGTTCCCGGTCGCGGTGCGGAACGTGTACCGAGGAGCGTGGCCAGCGCGGCATCGATCAGCAGACGCTCGGACCGGCCGTCCGAGGTGTCCATCAGGAAGCATCCGTTGGCGATGATTTCCAGCCGTTCGCCGCGCTGTCGCAGCACGATCTCGCCGTACGGTCCGTCGCGGCGGTCGAGGGTGACGGGAGCGGAGTCCGGACCGGGGACCGAGAGGCGTACGGAAGTGGCGGATACAGGCATGCGGACCTCTCCGTCGGTGGAAGACTTGGCCAACATCCTGGTGCGGAGAACGGGACCGGGACAAATCGTTTGCGGCCCGCGAGGCCCGGCCCCGGCCCGGGACCCGGGACCCGGCCCCGGGACCTGGCCGCGGATTCAGCGCCCCTCGGTGTCACGGGACCGGTATGTCGTCGCAGTCGTCGGCGGCCAGATAGCGGGCGAGATAGGCGCGGCTCCGCTCGGCGTCCAGGGCCTCCAGCCGTTCGAGGAGGGCTTCGGCCTCAGGCCACCGGAAGTGCCGGCTCGGGGCGAGCCATTGATGTACGGCCGCGTCGACGGCGGCCCGCTCCTCTTCGGAGTGGTCGGATCCGCTCCAACCGCACTCCTCGCGGAAGTCCTCCAGGAGGAGCGCGCCGACCGCCCAGTTCGCGTAGTACGCGGGATCGGGCAGCCGGTCGCGTACGGCCAGGTCGGCGGGGGCCGGCAGCCGCACCTCCCCCGCCCGGAGCGCACGCGGGCCCTCGATCCAGCGGGCGGGCGCGCCGGGGACCCCGCGCAGTTCGGCGTTGGCACCGGCGAGCGCGGCCGAGACGGCGGGCAGCAGTTTTCGGTTTACCTCCGTCACACACACCCGCGGAACGCCGTCGTCGCAGACCAGCCGGGCCGCTTCCGGGTCCGGGTCCGGGCGCCACACGGAGTCGCCGGTCCGCGCGATCGGGACGGCCGCGAGGACGGCGAGGACGAGGGGTACCAGTGCGACGGCACGGCGCCGGGCCGCGTACGCCAGAAGCGCGGCCACCGCGAGACCACCGGTCCAGACCGCGCTCGCCGGTGCGAACCACCACACCGGCCGGTCCCAGAGAAAGGAGTGGTCGAGGCCCGGATCGAGCCACCGGGCGTCCGCGTCGGTGTACATCGGCAGGGCCAGACCGACATAGGTGACGACCGCGAGCGCCGGGGCGGCCAGGCGCCAGGGGACCAGCCGTCCGGCCACGAAGCCCAGCACACCGAGGGCGGCGATGGCCACCGCGTCGGCGACGACCAGTGAGACGAACGGAGGAGGCCCGCTCGCGTACGGCCAGGTCGCCAGCAGACACCCGCTCGCACCGATGAGGTATCCGATGAGCGGCCAGAGCGCGGCCGGCGCCAGGGCAGGCAGTGTCCGGCGCAGCCGGGTGCGGGGGAACGAGGTCCACAGGTCGCCGGTCCCGCGCCGCCGCTCCCGGCCGCCCTGCCAGCAGCCGGCGGCGGCGGCGACGGGCCCGCAGAGCAGCAGTCCCACGACACGCAGCAGATCAGTGGTGTCCGTCCAGTGCCCCTGCCATCGCGCCACCTTGGGATACATGGTGACCCAGATGGTCAGGGCGACCGCCGCCCCGGCCCAGGGACCGATGCCTCGCAGCAGTTCGGTGCGCACGGGCCGGACGGACCGCAGGCGTGCGGGGACGCGGTCCTCCCGGGTGTCCGGGGCGGCGTGACCGCGCGGGACGCGGGAGGTGTCGAGGGCGCTCATCGAGTGGCCTCCTGGGCGGTCCCGGAAGCGCCGGCCCCGGACGCGGCTGCGGAAGCGCCGGCCTCTGACGCGGATCCGGACACGGTCCCGGCCGGGGGTCCGGCCGGGGGTCCGGCCGTAATCCCTGACGCGGATCCCGCCGCGGCACGCCGCGCCCGGATCGCCCGTACCGCCGCCGTGTAGCCGCGCTCGATCGGGTTGTCGCCGGGCTCGCCCGTCCCGTCCCCCAGCGCGGTCAGCTCCGCCGTCGTACCGCGGAACGCGATCCGCCCCGATTCCAGCAGCACCACCTCCGAGCAGGCAGCCGCGACATCCTCCACGAGATGGGTGGAGACGATCACGGTGGAGTCGGCGCCCACGTCCCGGAGCAGTTCCCTGAACTCGACGCGCTGTTCCGGATCGAGTCCGGCGGTCGGCTCGTCGAGCAGCAGAAGACCGGGCTCGTTGACGATCGCCTGGGCGATTCCGACCCGGCGCACCATGCCTCCCGACAGGGTCTTCACCTTGGCGTCGATACGGTCCATCAGCCCCACCCGGTCGACCGCGCGCCGCACGGCCCCGGGCACCTGGGGCGCGGGCATCTCCTTGAGCCAGGCCACGTACGAGACGAACTCGCGGACCGTGAAGCCCGGGTAGTAGCCGAATTGCTGCGGGAGATAGCCGAGCCGCCGCCGTACCGCCGCGCGGGGCCCGTGCTCGGACACATCCCGGCCCAGCAGCTCCACCTGCCCCGCGGCGGGTGCGGCGACCGTCGCCAGCACCCTGATCAGGGAGGTCTTGCCCGCGCCGTTCGGACCGAGCAGTCCGTGCACGCCGATGCCCAGGCCGAGATCGACCGCGTCCAGGGCGACCGTCCTGCGGTGTCTGACGGTCAGCCCCCGTACCGCTACCGTGTCCGTCGCTTCCACGCCTGTTCCCCTCTCACTTCTGTCATTTCCATGGCGTCTGTCACTGCCATGGCGCTTCTCCGCTGTGCCTTCGCCGTGCCTCTGCCGTGCCTCTGCCGTGTTCCCGCCGTCTGTTTCCTGTGGTGTTCGCCCGTCCTCACGCGCGCCCCGGGGCACCGAGGGACGGGCGGTCGAAGGACCGCCGCCGCAGGACCAGCAATCCGGCGCACACCACGGCGCCGGCGGCCCAGCCCCCCTGCGCCTCGGCCCCGGCGAGACAGCGCGTCAGATACGCGGACAGCTCGGCCACCGGGAACGGCCCGACCTCCGCGCCGCCGTCCCGGCGCGCCGTCGCCAGCAGCGATCCGGCGATCGCCGCCCCCCACGCCGCCCCCACCGCCCCGGCCGCCGTGCGGCAGCCCACATAGGAGCCGAGCACCAGCGTGGCCAGCGTCAGCGCCAGGGCCGGCAGCAGCCAGGCCGCCGCGCCCGGCACCTCCATCGAGGGCACCGGGGACACCGAGGGCATCGAGGGCACCGAGGGCACCGAGGGCGCCGGGGACGCCGAGGACGGCAGCAGCACTCCAGCCAGGGTCAGCAGGGGCAGGCTCATGGCCAGGACCGCCGTCGTACGGGTCAGGAGCAGCCGCAGTCCGCCGCCGGGGGTGGACGCGCCGATCTCGTACATCGGGTCCGCGTGTTCCCCGTACGACACCGCCACCCCGGCCAGCGGCAGCAGCGGTGCCAGCGCCAGCAGGAGGGGGCGCGCCCCCGCGAAACCGGCTCCGTACGCCAGCGCGACCGCGCCTGCGGCCACCAGCACCACGGCCACCAGCCAGGAGCCGCGCAGCGCGGGCCCCGCGGCCCACAGGACACGGGCCGTCAGCCCGATCCGCGCGGCGGGCGGCGCGGACCTCACCGCCGCCGCCAGCACCGCTTCCCGTACACCGGCGAGCACCGGCCCCGCGGCCCCCCGCCGCACCGCCGCCGACACCAGGACGGCGCACGCGCCGCATGACTCGATGTGCTTCTCCAGCGACCAGGCGTCGGGTTCCGGTGCCGAACCCGTGGCATACCGGACGGCCAGCGCGTCGTCCACATGCCAGGCGCTTGTGCCGGGCTCGCCGCCATGCCCGCCGCCGCGTTTCCGGCCGTGGTTCCCGCCGTGCTTCCCGTCGTACTTCCCGTCGTGCTTCCCGATGGAATTCATGCCGTGCCTTCCGTGGGCGTGATCCGGTCCAGTGCGGCTCGTAGCTCCCTGCGGGCGCGCGTCGCACGGGACTTGACCGTGCCTTCCGGTATGCCGAGGAGCTGAGCGGTCTCGCGGGTGGTCAGTCCGTCGACGACCGTGGCGCGCAGCACCTCGCGCAGTTCGGGGGAGATCCGGTCGAGCGCGGTGCCGACGTCTCCGTACTCCAGTCCCGCCAGCACCCGCTCCTCGGCGGAGGGCGCGAGGGGGCGTGGCTCGTACGGCGGCTCCGCCCGGTCCCCTCGCCCGGCCCGTGCCTGTGCGCGCTGGGCGTCGACCAGACGCCGCGCGGCGATCACCCACAGCCAGCCGCCCGCCTCGCCGCCGTGATGGGCCGCGGCCGAGCGCCATACGGTCACGAAGGTGTCCTGGAGGACCTCCCTCACGGTCTCGGGGTCCTGACACCGCCGCGTCAGCCGGGCCAGCAGCCAGCCGGCGTGCCGGTCGTACAGCAGGGCCAGCGCTTCCGCGTCCCCTCCGGCGACGGCACGCAGCAGCGCGCCGTCGTCGCGGTCACCCTCCACGGGGCGGAACAGTCTCACGCCTCTCTATCGCCGGCACCGGCGCCGGCGGTTCACGGCCCGCCGGAACCGGATCGCGCGGGGAGGGATCCGCGGGTGAGGGGCCTGCGGGTGAGGGCCTGCGGGGAGGTCAGGAAGGGAGGGGTACGGCCGCGACGACGCGCTGGAGGGCGGGTACGGGCTCGGCGTCGGAGATCGCGACCTCGTGGTCCGCGTGGTTGATGGCGTAGACGAAGGCGTCGGGGGCGGGCCGGTCGAACATCACGCGCGGGAGCCGCTCCAGGCCGGACGCGTCGAGGGCCCGGCGCAGTTCGGTGAGTTCGGCGGGGCGCAGCTGACCCGAGCCGGTCGCACGGCCGGAGGACAGGACGGTGTACGCCCCGTCGTTGTTCACCTTGACACTGTCGTGACGGCCCGCGATGCCGCCGGACCTGGTGACGATGACGAGGGTCGCGTCGGGCGACGGGGAGGGGGAGCGGGCGGGCGTGCCCGACGCGGGAGGAGATGTGGGCGGTGCCGTGGACACCGACGCGGAGGGGGGCGCGGGGACCGTCGGGGCGGCCTGGCCGGTCGTAGCGGCAGGCGGGGTGTCCGCACGGTCCGTACCGTTCCCGCCGCATCCCACGAGCAGCAGAGCCGGCACCGCCGCCGTCAGCAGCGTGCCCGCCAGGACCCGTCCTGTCCGTCGCGATCCCAGTCGCAGCCGCATCTGGCCAACTCCCCGTCCGCCGCCCGTATCCCGGCCCCCCGGCGCCGAGCATGCCGAGGGTGTCCCTCCCGGCAAGCTCTGCCCCGTCGCGCGGCCCATCACGCACGCGCGGGCTTCCGCGCACGCGCGGCGACGGGCGATGGCCGCACTGACAGCCGAGGGTCGACGGGGCCGGGAAGCTGTGGCCGTCCCGGCGCGTTGAGCGCACACCACCCTTCGTCGGAGGCCGTTTCCCTGGGGTGGCAGGGCGATCGCTCAGAGCGAACGCGGCCGGGGGAACATCCTGGGACTCACAAGCATTGAGTCGGTATAGCTCAACTTGACTGCCGAAGGGGAGATCATGGCTGCCATGTCCACACCGCTCACGCTTCCCGTGCTGCCGCTCGACGACGAGGTCGTGCTGCCCGGCATGGTGGTGCCTCTCGACCTGTCCGACACCGAGGTCCGAGCCGCGGTGGAGGCCGCTCAGGCCGCCGCGCGCGCCGGCGACGGTGGTACGGGCAAGCCGAAGGTGCTGCTCGTGCCGCGCATCGACGGGGCCTACGCCGGGATCGGTGTGCTGGGGACCGTCGAGCAGGTCGGCCGGCTCTCCGACGGAGATCCCGGCGCGCTGATCCGCGGCCGTGGCCGTGTGAGGATCGGCGCCGGTACGACCGGGCCCGGCGCGGCCCTCTGGATCGAGGGCGTGAGTGTCGACGAAATCGTCCCCGACCCGCTGCCCGGCTCGGTCACCGAGCTGGTCAAGGAGTACAAGGCGCTCGCCACCGACTGGCTGAAGAAGCGTGGCGCCTGGCAGGTGGTGGACCGCGTCCAGCAGATCGAAGAGGTGTCCACCCTCGCCGACAATTCCGGTTACTCCCCCTTCCTCTCCACCGCCCAGAAGGTCGAGCTGCTGGAGACCACCGACCCGGTGGCCCGGCTGAAGCTCGCCACCGAGCAGCTCCGTCACCACCTCGCCGAGCAGGATGTCGCCGAGTCCATCGCCAAGGACGTCCAGGAGGGTGTCGACAAGCAGCAGCGCGAGTTCCTGCTCCGGCGCCAGCTCGACGCCGTACGCAAGGAACTGCGCGAGCTGAACGGCGAGGGCGACGAGGACGAGTCCGGCGACTACCGGACCCGTGTCGAGGCGGCCGATCTCCCCGAGAAGGTGCGGGAAGCCGCGCTCAAGGAGGTCGACAAGCTGGAGCGCGCCTCCGATCAGAGCCCCGAGGGCTCCTGGATCCGCACCTGGCTGGACACGGTGCTGGAGCTGCCCTGGAACGAGCGCACGGAGGACGAGTACGACATCCGGGGCGCGCAGACGGTCCTCGACGCCGAGCACGCGGGCCTGGAGGACGTGAAGGAACGGATCACCGAGTATCTGGCCGTGCGCAAGCGGCGCGCGGACCGCGGTCTCGGCGTGGTCGGCGGCCGTCGCGGCGGCGCCGTGCTGGCCCTGGTCGGACCGCCCGGGGTCGGCAAGACCTCGCTCGGCGAGAGCGTGGCGCACGCGATGGGCCGGAAGTTCGTCCGGGTCGCGCTCGGCGGCGTACGGGACGAGGCGGAGATCCGCGGCCACCGGCGTACCTACGTCGGCGCGCTGCCCGGCCGTATCGTCCGGGCGATCAAGGAGGCCGGTTCGATGAACCCGGTCGTCCTGCTCGACGAGATCGACAAGGTCGGCTCCGACTACCGCGGCGATCCGGCCGCGGCGCTGCTCGAAGTCCTGGACCCGGCGCAGAACCACACCTTCCGCGATCACTATCTGGAGGTCGAACTCGACCTGTCCGACGTGGTGTTCCTCGCCACGGCGAACGTCCTGGAGGCCATCCCGGAGGCGCTGCTCGACCGTATGGAGCTGGTCAGGCTCGACGGCTACACGGAGGACGAGAAGATCGTCATCGCCAGGGACCATCTGCTGCCCAGGCAGCTGGAGCGCGCGGGTCTGGAGCCCGGTGAGGTCACGCTGGCGGACGAGGCGCTGCGCAAGCTGGCGGGGGAGTACACCCGGGAGGCCGGCGTGCGGAATCTGGAGCGCGCGATCGCCAGGCTGCTGCGGAAGGTCGCGGCCGAGCACGAGCTGGGCGACCGCGAGCTGCCGTTCACCCTCGGCGCCGGCGATCTGCGCGGGCTGATCGGCCGGCCGCACCATGTGCCCGAGTCCGCGCAGGACCCGGCGGAGCGGCGTACGGCGGTGCCGGGCGTGGCGACGGGTCTCGCGGTGACCGGCGCGGGCGGTGACGTCCTCTATGTGGAGGCGTCGCTGGCCGACCCGGAGACGGGCGGATCGGGGCTGACCCTCACCGGACAGCTCGGTGACGTGATGAAGGAGTCGGCGCAGATCGCGCTCTCCTTCCTCCGCTCGCGCGGCGCGGAGCTGGAGCTGCCGGTGGCCGATCTCAAGGACCGGGGCGTGCACATCCACTTCCCGGCGGGCGCGGTCCCGAAGGACGGACCGAGCGCGGGCATCACGATGACGACGGCACTCGCCTCGCTGCTGAGCGGGCGCCTGGTCCGTACGGACGTCGCCATGACGGGCGAGGTCTCGCTGACCGGTCGTGTGCTGCCCATCGGCGGCCTCAAGCAGAAGCTGCTGGCGGCCCACCGCGCGGGCATCACGACGGTCGTGATCCCCAAGCGCAACGAGCCCGACCTCGACGACGTCCCGGCCGAGATCCTCGACAAGCTCGACGTCCACCCGGTCACCGACGTCCGCCAGGTCCTCGACCTGGCCCTGTCCCCGGCCGAGGTCCCGGTCGCGGCGGCCGCCTGACCGAAAACCGCCACGAACCCGCGACGAGTACGAACCCGCGACGAGCACCGCACAAGCGCCCACGGCCGGAACCCGCACCAGGGTTCCGGCCGCGGGCGTGCGATCCGCGCCTCGCAACGCGGCCGCTGACGGCGGGCCGCCGCGGGCTTCTCGCGAAAGGGGACACGGCGGCCCGCCGGCCGGTCCAGGGGCAGGACCGTATGGCCGGCCTTCAGGACCGGGTCCGTTCCTGCCTTGTTACGCTCGCGGGCATGAGCGTGGGGTTCGATGTCGGGGAAGCGCTGGCCGGGGTGCGGGGCAGGGGTGGGGCCTGGGGGTTTGTGCGGGGGTTCGCGCAGGGGTGGCGGGTGCCTCTGCGGACGGGGGACGGGTACGGGGAGGGGGAGATCGCCGATGCCGAGCGGCGGCTCGGGTTCGCGTTGCCCGTCGCGGTGCGGGAGGCGTACGGGCTGTTCGGGCGGCGGGGGGATCTGACGAGCAACCAGGACCGGCTGCTGGCTCCCGGGGAGCTGGTGGTCCGGGAGGGCGCGCTCGTGTACCGGGTCGAGAACCAGTACGCCGCCGAGTGGGGCGTCCTTCTCGCCGATCTCGACCAGGACGACCCACCGGTGCACGTCCGTGGGGCCGCGGGGTCTCCCGGCCGCTGGCTGCCGTTCCTGGACCGGTTCTCGCTCGCCTGTGTGGAGATGGTTCTCGCGGAGTCGGTCTTCGGCGCCCCGGACGGTCTCGGCGACAACCGCCATCTCGACGGCGTCGACGCCGGGGACATCGCGTCGCGCTACACCCGTGTGCCCCTGCCGGACTGTCCGCTGTGGGCGGTGGACGGCGGGGTGACGCGATGGTTCAGCGCGCCCGGCGTACTGCTGCGGGAGGACGCGGGACAGTGGCTCTGGGTGCTCGCCCGGACCGGGAGCGCCCTGGCGCGGGTACGGAACGAGCTGCCCGGCGACTGGCTGCTGTCGGTGCGGTCCTGACCGCGGCCGGTCCTGACAGCGGGCCGGGCATGACGGCAGGCCGCTCATGACAGCGGGCCGCTCATGACGGTGCGGTCCCGGCCGGCCTTCCGTTCCGGGCGGGACCGCGGACGGGACCGCGGGTGAGGCAGGGCGCGGGGTCAGCCGTTGGCCAGGGCCTGGACCCGGTCCAGGGCACCGTTGAACCTGTTGTGGTCGCCGACGATGGGGCCCGTCGAGGTGTACTGCCAGATCGTCTGGAAACCCCAGCCCGCGGGCAGTTCGCCGACCGAGCCGCCGTAGCGGGGGATCCAGAGCGGATTCGTGGAGGCGAAGCCCGGGTAGTTGCCGGTGCACGTCTTCCACCAGCTCGTGGCCGTGTAGATCAGCGCGTCGCGGCCGGTGCGGGAGCGGTAGGTCTCCAGGAAGTCGCCGATCCAGTCGACCATCTGGCCCCGTGTCTTGCCGTAGCAGGCCGCGCCGTACGGGTTCCGCTCGATGTCCAGCACACCCGGCAGCGTCTTGCCGTCGCGTGACCAGCCGCCGCCGTTGTCCACGAAGTAGTCGGCCTGGCTCGCGCCGCTCGAACCGTCGGGGGCGGCGAAGTGGTACGCGCCGCGGATCAGGCCCGCGTCGTACGCCCCGTTGTACTGCCGCGCGAAGTAGGGGTTCTTGTAGGAAGTCCCCTCGGTCGCCTTGGTGTAGGCCCAGTCCACCCCGCTGCTCCACAGGGCCACCCAGTTGACGTTGCCCTGGTGCCCGGAGACATCCACGCCCTCCGTCTGCGGGGCGCGGTCCGTACGGGGCGGATCGCCCTGGCCGTCGTGTTCGATGATGCCCATGCCCATGTAGGCCGTGCCTCGTGCGGGAGCAGAGGCGGGGGCGGGGGCGGGAGGCGGCGGATCCGCCGGGATGTCGGCCGCGCTCGCCCCATCCGGCCGGGCGAGGAGGAGCGCGGGAGTGGTGAGGAGGGCGGCGACCGCGGCGATGAGAGCGCGGCCGGCCGTTCCGGATCTGTGCACGGGCATTTCGTGCCTCCGAGGACCTCGTGGGGGAGGGCGTGAACCGGGTGACATGGGGTGGGGATGGACATGTCACTCATAACGCTACGCATGCGGGCCAGTTGACGGAAGCACGCCACGCGGCCGCTCCTGGAATAAACCTGCGAAATACTGGCCCGGCCGCGGCACGAGCTGTCGGCGAAAGAAACTTTCAGGGGCGGAAAAGCGCGCGATGGGTGCTGACGTGCACGGGAGTGGTACGGGAAATGAGCCGGAGCACGGCCGGTGGAGTGGTGTGGACCAGGAATTCCTGTCCCTGGAAAGGGAATTGGCGGTCTTTCTCCGCCGCGCCCGCGCCAGTTCCGGGGAGATGGCGCGCGAGGTCCATCCCGAGCTGGAGCCCGGGGCGTACGGACTGCTCGTACGGCTGGACGAGACCGGCAGCCAGCGGGCCACCGAACTGGCCGCGTACTTCGGGGTCGGCAAGGCCACGATGAGCCGTCAGCTCCGGGTGCTGGAGATGCTCGGCCTGGTCACGCGCGAGCCCGATCCGGCCGACGGGCGCGCCTGGCTCATCCGTATCACCGACGAGGGCGCGTCCCGCTTCCAGCGGGTCAGGAACGCCCGCCGTGAGCTGTACGTACAGAAGCTGGCGGACTGGGACCGCGCGGAGATCTCCGAGCTGGCCCGGCTGCTCCACCATTTCAACGAGCGCGCCGAGAGCTGAGACGCGCCAAGAGCTGAGACGCGCGGAGGCGTGCGGGGCGCTGACGGGCGCGGGGCGCGGAGGCGCTGGGACGCTGGGACGCGCGGGGCGCCGGCGGGCGCGGAGGCCGTGACGCGCCCCCCGGGCCGGGCCCCGGCCGTCCCTGTCCACCGGGCGGTCGGTCCGCGCGTGCCGCGTCGCCGCCCTTCCCGTCACAGCTCCACGTATGTCACCGTCGCGTCGTCGCTCGTCTTGCCCCTGCGGAACGTCACCCCGTCCGGGTCCGCCCACTCCGCCGCCCTGACCCGGTCGATCAGCTCCTGTGGGCCGTTCTTCCGTACGAGCGCCAGACAGTCCGCCCAGCCGCCCTCCTGGAACACCTCCACCCAGCGGGCCGCGCCGTCCGTGAGCGCGAGCAGGGACCGTACCTCCGCCGTCGGCGTACGGCCCGTCACCGCCTTCGCCGCGACCGCCGGGTCGGCCGCCGCCGTGAAGAAGCCGCCCTCCGCGTTGCGCAGGGCGTCCGCCGAGGCGACCGAGCGCAGGACCTCGCGCGGGACGCGGTCCAGCCGGTCGTCCAGCACCGCCCGCACCCCGCCGTCAGGCGACTCCAGCAGCAGTGTCGAGTCGGACAGGACCAGATGTTCGACCTCCTCCGCGCCCCAGCGCACCAGTACGACGGTGGCCTGAGGGGTGCGCACGTGAGAAAGGTCACATGTTTCGCGATGTGCGTCCGCCGTACGGGTGATCGATACGCCGAGGACCTCTGCCAGTGTCATATCCCGGCGGGAACCGGACAGTTCGGCGAGTGCTCCGCCGAGCCGTGAGGTGAACCAGGGCACACCATGTACACAACCGTCTTCCCCGGCCGGCGGGGTCACCCCGTCCAGGACGACCAGTGTTCCGCCCCGGCCGGCGGCGGGCAGAGCCACGGATGTCCAGTCCTCGTTGGGCCTCGCGGCGGCCCCCGGCACGCTGGCCAGTTCGATGCGCATGATGTCCAGTCTGCACGATTCCCCCGGCGGACCGCATGACTCCTTCACGGTCTCTGCACGCACTGTCGATGGACTCGTACGGCCTGGTCAACCACTGTCATTCGGTCAGAATGAACGCCGAACGGGACCGGGGTGGGATGAGAAAGAGCGCATCGGGAAGCTGCGGGCGCGCATCCTGCCAAACCATGCCCAGAAGGTCCACCCGGCACGCCAGGTTCCGGCTGGGCCCCGGCTGGGAAGAGTTGTTCGCCAACTCCTCCGTGATGTTCACTCGTTCAGGTGGCGGAGCGGCCGATACGTGCCCCCCTCGCACATGCGCTGGAATGGTCGGAAGCCGTACCAGGGGTGGGGGCTCTCTCGATGTGACCGGTCGTCACCTCCGCTTCATGGGTGAACGAGTCAAGAATGCGAGCACCGGTGCAGAAAAAGCGGCCTCGGGGTAACGGTGTCACGCGCGGCGGGGCGACCAAGGCTGAGACCGGCAAGGCCACGGTAGGCATGGCCGAGACGGGCAGTACGACGACGGACAGCGCCGGAACGGCAGGTTCCACGACCGGTCTGCCCGCTGCCGCCCCGGCCGGGGGCGGTACGGTCCGGGAAGGGCGCCGTGTGCGGGTGCGCAGCAGGCTGGTCGCCGGTGTCGCCGTCCTGGGCATCACCGTCGTCGCGGCGGGCGCCCCCGCCGTACTGAGCGCCTCCGCCGAGCTGAACGACGCCCAGCGTCTGGTCACCCTCGCCGAGCTGAACCAGCGGGCCGTGGTCCTGGCCCACTCCCTCGCGGACGAACGCGACGAGATCGTCGTCTTCATCGCCGCGGGCCGCGAGGAGCAGCCGGCCGGCACGGACTCCGGGTCCGGTTCGGCCGACGGTGACAGCGGTGACAGCGGTGGTGACACCAGCGGTGACAGCGACACCAGCGGTGGCGACAAGGGCAAGCACACGATCTCCGACGCCCGCAGCGTCCGTGTCGACCGCCAGATCGACGAGATACGTACCGCCGCCTCGGCCTCCCCCGGTCTGCTGCACGACCTCTCGACCGTCCCCTCCATCCGCCGTACCGCCCTCACCGGCAAGGGTTCGGCCATGGAGGCGTACCGCGCGTACTCCGACGTCATCGCCAAGCTCCAGGCGCTCGCCGACGAACTGGCCGAGAAGACCCCGCCCGAGGCCGCCGACGGCACCCGCGCCCCCGGCGCGCTCGGCCGCGCCGTGGAGCAGGCGTCCGCCTCCCGCGGTCTGCTGCTGGCCGCGCTCGCCGTGCCCGCGCCCACCGACACCGCACCGCAGTACGACCCGATCACCGGACTCCTCGTCGAGCCGCCGGCCGACTCGGACAGCAAGAAGAACGACCAGCTGCGCGACGAGCTGAGCGCCACCGCCCAGCAGTCGCGGGTCCGTGAACTCGCCGCGCTCGCCGACTTCGACCAGACCGCCGACAGCGAGGCGCGCGAGTCCCTGACCGCGACCGTCACCGGACCCGATGTCAAGACCGCCGAGGGGTATCTGACCCGGCTCACCGACCGGCCGGAACTCTCCGACTCCGACCGCGAGGCCGACCAGGAGAAGGTCGACTCCGCGCTCTCCGCCAGGATCGACCAGATGCGCGGCGTCGAGTCGGGACTCGGCTCCAGCCGGCTGGAGCGGCTCGAACTGCTCCGCGACGACGCCGTCACCGGTCTCGAACTGCGGATCGCGCTCCTCGGCGGCTGTCTGCTGATCGCCGTCGGGGTGTCCACCGCCGTCGCCCGTACGCTGACCAGGCCGCTCGCCGTCGTACGGATCGGCGCGGCCCGGCTCGCGGCGGCGCCGCAGACCGAGGAACCCGTCAGGTTCACCGGCCGCAACGACGAGTTCGCCCAGGTCGTACGGTCCCTCAACGGCCTGCACGGCAAGCTGCTCGATCTCTCCACCCGGGCCGAGACGCTCGACGGCGACCGCGCCGATCTGATCGCCGCGCGCGAGAAGGTCGTCGCGCAGCGCGCCGAACTCCAGGAGCGTACGGCCGAGATCGGCGCCCAGCTCCAGCGGCTGCGGCACACCGTCCACCACACCTTCGTCAATCTCTCGCTGCGCACGCTCGGCCTCGTGGAGCGCCAGCTCGCCGTGATCGAGGGGCTGGAGGAGCGCGAGCAGGAGCCGGAGCAGCTCGACACCCTCTACAAGCTCGACCACATGGCCACGGTCATGCGCCGGCACAGCGAGAATCTGCTGGTGCTGGCCGGCCACGAGCACGGCCACGGCTCCAACGGGCCCGTCCCGCTGGTCGATGTCCTGCGCGCCGCCGTCAGCGAGATCGAGCGGTACGAGCGGGTCACGATCCAGTCGCTGCCCCCGCACGCCCAGGTGGCCGGGTTCGCCGCGGACGACCTCAGCCATCTCGTGGCCGAACTGCTGGAGAACGCGACCTCCTTCTCCCCGCCGGACGCCGAGGTACAGCTCTCCGGCTGGCTGCTGGAGGGCGGCGAGGTGATGCTCTCCGTCCAGGACCAGGGCATCGGTATGTCCGCGGACCGGATCGCCGAGCTGAACGCGCGCCTCGCCGAGCCCGAGGACGCCAAGGACACCGGTGAGTCCGAGGGCGTCGAGGGCCGGGCGAGAAAGCGGTACGGCGGCGACATCGAGGGCGAGGGGCTCGGACTGCGGGTCGCCGCGCTGCTCGCGGCGCGTCATGGCGTACGGATCGAGCTGCGTGAGCATCAGCAGGGCGGTGTGGCCGCGGTCGTCGTACTCCCGCAGGCCCTGCTGCCCGCCTCGCCGCCGGCCGGCGCACCGCACCAGGCACGGACGGCGGGGGCGGCGCCCACGCTGCATCTGCCGGGGTCGGCCGCGGAGGCCAACTCCAACGCCCTTCCCGGGCGTTCGGCATCGGACCCGCTGGTCGCGGCGGCGGAGGCGGCGATCCGCAAGGCGGAGTCCGGCGGGACGGAGCCGGAGAGCTCCGGCGCCGAGCAGACGCCCGAGCCCCTGCCCGCGCCGGAGTCAGGCTCCGGGTCCGGCTCCGGGGCGGACGAGGTCACGGCGTCCGAGTCCGAGCTTGAGTCCGCACCCGAGTCCGGGCTTGAGTCCGAGCCCGCGTACGAGTCCGAGCTTGAGCCCGAGCGCGAGTCCGGGCGTGAGTCCGCGGCTGTGCTTGAGAGCGCGTACGAGCCCGAGCCCGAGCGGGGATTCGAGCCGGATCCGGAGCCGGAGAGCGGATACGAACCGGCCAAGGCCGTCGCCGTACCCGGGACCGCGCCGCTGCCCGGCCCGTACGCCATCGGCCCCGAGCGCCATGAGCGCGTCGCCGACGGTGAGCCCGGGACCGCCGGCACCGATCAGGACACGTTCACGATGCGGCTGCCGCACCGGCCCGGTGCGCCCAGGACCCCGGACGCGACAGCGGCCCCGGACCCGACAGCGGCCCCGGACCCGACAGCGATCCCGGGCGCGACAGCGGCCCCGGACGCCGTCGCGGACCCGGACAACGACTCCGACCCGGGCGACTTCCCCGCCCCCCGGCGGGAACGCATCACCGACAAGGGGCTGCCCAAGCGCACCCCCAGGACTGTCACACCCGCCGCCGCGCCCACCGGGCGCTCCGGCAGTGTCGACCCGGAAGCCCTGCGCCGCAGGCTCGGCGGCTTCCACCAAGGCGCGAAGGAAGGGCGACGCGATGTCGAGGCCGAACTCACGGAGCAGATAGCGCCCACGGCGTCGACCGAAGCACATACCGAAGAGGCGGGGGAAACAGTCGAGGAGGCACGCAGTTGACTGCGACCGGCACATTCGGACTGAGCAGCGAAGCCCGCAACCTGCAGTGGCTGTTGAGCAACCTCGTCGAGGAGGTGCCAGGAGTCCACTCGGTCGCCGTCGTCTCGTCCGACGGACTTCTGCTGCTCTCCTCCGACCCGGGGCAGAACACCGAGGCGGTCGCCACCGTGCGTCAGGAGGGCCCCCGGGGCTCCAGCGCGGATCTGGCCACCATCGTCTCGGGCATCGGCAGCCTGACCGTGGGAGCGGCGAAGCTGATGGACGGCGGCGGGGTCAAACAGACCATGGTTGCCATGGAGGAGGGCAGCGTTTTCGTCATGGCGATCAGCGACGGCTCGCTGCTGGGGGTGCACGCCACCCCCGACTGCGACATGAGTGTGGTCGCGTACCACATGGCGCTCTTCGTCGGCCGCGCCGGACATGTACTGACCCCCGAACTCCGCGACGAGCTGCGCAAGTCGATGGAGTCGACGGAGAGCGCCGAATGACGCCCCCCACCGAACCGGGCAGGCGGCTCCCCGTACGCGGCGGGGACCGCAGGCCGGCCCGGGTCCGTCCCTACTCCCTGACCGGCGGACGTACCCGTTTCGGGCATGTCCTGCTCGTCGAGACGTTCGTCGCCGCGATCGAAGCGGCCGACGAGCGCAAGGAGTTGACGGACGGCGGAGCGTCCTCCAAGGTCATGCCGGAGATACAGGCGATTGTCGAGCTCTGCCGGCGCATGCGTACAGTGGCAGAGGTGTCGGCGTTGCTCAAGATGCCGCTGGGGGTGGTCCGGGTGCTGCTCAGCGACCTGGCCGACCAGGGAAAGATCCGTGTGTACGGGACCGGGTACGGAACCGGCCAGCCCGACCACGCACTGCTGGAAAGGGTGCTGAGTGGACTCCGCCGTCTCTGACGCCACAGCTACCGCTGGTGTCACCGCTGCCACAGGCGTGACGAGCGCCTCGGGCGTCACCACCGCCGCCGGTGTGACCGCCGCCGGTATGACCGCCTCGGGTGCGACCGCTTCGCGTGTCATGCCCGCGCCGTTCGTGACCGAGCCCGAAGAAGAGCTCAAGGCGTGGCAGATGGACCGTACCCGCGCGCCCATCGCCACCAAGATCGTGGTCGCGGGCGGCTTCGGCGTCGGCAAGACGACCTTCGTCGGCGCGGTCTCGGAGATCCCCCCGCTCCAGACCGAGGCGCTGATGACCCAGGCCAGCGCGGAGACCGACGATCTCAGCGCCACGCCCGACAAGGTCACCACGACCGTGGCGATGGACTACGGCCGTATCACCCTCGACAACGACCTCGTGCTCTACGTCTTCGGCACCCCGGGCCAGGAGCGCTTCTGGTTCATGTGGGACGACCTGGTGCGCGGCGCGATCGGTGCCGTCATCCTCGTCGACACCCGGCGGGTCTCCGACTCCTTCCCGGCGCTCGACTACTTCGAGAGCTGCGGACTGCCCTATGTCGTCGCGGTCAACCACTTCGAGGGCTCCGAGCCGTTCGACATCGATGACGTACGGGACGCGCTGACCATCCCGGACGAAATCCCCGTACTGATCATGGACGCGCGCCAGCGGATCACGGTTGTCGAGTCGCTGCTCACGCTGGTGCGCCACGCGCTCGAATCCTCCCCCGAATAGCATCCGGCGGGCCGGCAGGCGCTCGGCGGGCCGCCGAGCGCCCGGCAGACCGATGGCGCCCGAACTCGCAGCACGTACGCAAACGGAGAACCCGCCATGCGGAAGATACTCGTCGTCGGAGCCGGCCAGTCCGGGCTTCAGCTCGCCCTCGGCCTCCAGTCGCGTGGGTACGAGATCACCCTGATGTCCAACCGCACGGCGGACGAGGTCCGGTCCGGCCGGGTCATGTCCACCCAGTGCATGTTCCACACCGCGCTCCAGCACGAGCGGGATCTCCAGCTCGGCTTCTGGGAGTCCCAGGCGCCGAGGATAGAGGGCCTCGGCGTCTCGGTCACCGCGCCCGACTCCAGCCGTGCCGTCGACTGGGTCGCCACGCTCGACGGATACGCCCAGTCCGTCGACCAGCGGGTCAAGATGGCCGGCTGGATGGAGACCTTCGCGCAGCGCGGCGGCCAGCTCGTGATACACGGCGCGGCCGTCTCCGACCTGGACTACTTCTCCCGTACCTACGATCTGGTGCTGGTCTCCGCGGGCAAGGGCGAACTGGTCTCGATGTTCGGCCGCGACGCCTCCCGCTCCCCGTTCGACGCTCCGCAGCGCGCGCTCGCGGTCGCGTATGTCCACGGTCTCGGTCCGCGCCCCGAGCACCCGCACTACGACGCCGTGCGCTGCAACCTGGTGCCGGGCGTCGGCGAACTCTTCGTGATGCCCACCCTCACCACCTCGGGCCGTGCGGACATCCTCTTCTGGGAGGGCATACCCGGCGGTCCGCTCGATGTCTTCCGGGGCGTCAAGGACCCCGCCGAGCATCTCTCGCTCACCCTGGAGCTGATGGAACGTTTCACGCCCTGGGAGTACGCGCGCGCCACGAAGGTCGAGCTGACGGACGCCAACGCCACGCTCGCGGGACGGTACGCGCCGACCGTGCGCCACCCGGTCGGACGGCTGCCCGGCGGCGGTCTCGTCCTCGGTGTCGCCGATGTCGTCGTCGCCAACGACCCGATCACCGGACAGGGCTCCAACTCGGCTTCCAAGTGCGCCGCCTCGTATCTGGAGTCGATCGTGGCGCACGGCGACCGGCCGTTCGACGAGGCATGGATGCGGTCGGCGTTCGACCGGTACTGGGAGACCGCGCGGCATGTCACGAAGTGGACGAACGCCATGCTGGGCGTACCGCCGGAGCATGTCCTCAACCTGATCGGCGCGGCGGGCGGGCTCCAGCCGGTGGCCGACCGGATCGCGAACGGCTTCAACGACCCGGCCGACTTCGAGAACTTCTTCTACGAGCCCGAGAAGGCGAACGCGTATCTGGCGGAGGTCGGGGCCGGGGCCGGAGCGGCCTGACCGCGCCCGCCCGTACTGCCCGCACGGCCCGTACTGCCCGTCCGCCCGCCCCGCTTGAGCCGCCTGGCGCCGCCCGTCCGTCCGTCCGCCCGTCCGTCTCCGCGCTGTTCCGTTTCTGCCGTCTCTGCCGTTCCTGCCGCGCGTCAGCCCTGGTTGTAGCCGGTGTCCGCGCCGTCCATGGCGCCCTCGGGCAGTTCGGGCGGTGAGTACGCCCCGGGGTTCAGGGAGCGGGCCTCGGGGTCCGGTCGTACGGCGCCCAGCAGCGGGTTCGCCGCGATCGGGGAGACCTTGACACGGGCGCCGGGGCGGGGCGCCTGGATCACCATCCCGTCGCCGAGATAGATCGCCACATGGGTGGCCTCAGGGAAGTAGATCACCAGATCGCCGGGGCGCAGCTCGCTCAGCGAGACCTGGGGGAGTTCGTGCCACTGCTCCTGGCTGGTACGGGGGATGGCCACCCCGGCGCGCGACCAGGCCTGCTGGGTCAGCCCCGAGCAGTCGAAGGTGTCCGGCCCCTCGGCGCCCCACTCGTACGGTTTGCCGATCTGCTCGGCGGCGTAGCGCAGGGCCTCGCCGCCCCTGGCCGACGGCGCTCTGCCCGCCTCGCCCCCGGGCGCTCCGGGCGCCCCGGACGCTCCCGGGGGCGAGGCGGCTCCTCTTCCGATGCCCTCACCGAGCGCGCCCGAGGCGAGCAGTTCGCGCTGGGCCTTGTCCGTACCGGCCTTCTCCAGCGCGGCCACCGCGGCGATCTGCCCGCCGCTGAGCGAGGCGAGCAGCTTCTCCACGTCCAGGAGCCTGGACCTGACCATGTCGCGTTGTTTGCGCTGCTTGGTGGCGAGCGACTGCTGCCTGCCGAGAGCCTCGCGGGAGGCCGCCGCCAAGGCGGCGGAGTGCTTCTCGGTGCTGGCGAGCCGCGCCATCGTACGGGCTCTGTCGCGTGCGGTGCGCTTGAGCAGATGGCTCTCGTCCAGGGCGTGCCGCGGGTCGGGGGCGAGCAGCAGCCGCAGATAGCCGGAGAGTTCGGACTGCCCCTGGTACTGCTGACGGGCCAGCCGGCCAGCCTCGCTGCGGCTCAGGGACAGGGCGGTACGGGCCCGTGCGAGGGCGGCGGTGAGCCGCTTGGTCTCGGCGCGCTGCTGGGCCAGTTCGCTCTCGGTGGCGTTGAAGGCCTCCGTCGCCCGCTCGGCCTGGCGGTAGAGGAGCTGGAGCCGGCTCAGCATCTCGGAGACGGTCCGGGGCGGGGAGGCGTCCAGGGCGGCGGCGTCGGCGGGGCCTCCGGCGCCGGCGGCTCCGTCCTCGGCGGGCAGCGGATCGCCGCCGCTCTCTGACGCTGCGTCAGGCGCGTCGGTCCCGCCCTCGGTCCTGGCCTTGCCCTTGGTCTTGCCTCTGTCCTTGTTCTGGGACGGGGAGGGGGACTCCGACGCGGAAGCCGAGGCGCCCGCCGCTTCGTCGCCCGGCTCCGCGACCGCGTGCGACGCGAAGGGCACCCCGGCGAGGACCGTCGCGGTGGCCAGTGCCGCCGTACAGACCGCGCGCACCAGTCTTCCTGACATGCCATCACCTCCGGTTGCGGAACGGAGAGTCCAGCACTAGGCGATGATGAGGTGAGATGACGTACGAATACCCCATAAATGGGCGGGGTGGCGCAACAGCATCACCCCCCTGAGGGACCACGGCGGGATCGTGCCACGGCTCCGAGTGCGAGTGCGAGTGAGGCTGCGGCTGCGGCTCGGGTTGCGGTTGAGACCGCCGGCGTGGTCGCGACCGTGCCCCCTACGGCGGGGCCCCTACGGCGCCCCGCCGCCCGGTTTCGACCAGGGCCATTTCAGCGTGCGGCGCTCACGGCCCGTGGAGACGTACTCGTACTTCCACCCGCGCTGGAGCCCAAGTCGCTTGCTGTAGCCCGCCGGTGCGCGCCGGTAGGTGTGCACGGTCGGCGGCCCGCCGTCCGCGTCGGGCACCGGGATCTCGTACCACTTGGGCGGATGCCCGGTCGGCCCCGTCAGCACGGGCAGTACGCGTCCGTCCATCGGACCGCCGACAAAGAGGGTGTCTTCGCTTCTCACGGGCCCAGTCTCGCTCAGCCCGGCGGAGAAGGGCTCCCGCGCCGCCCGCTCCCGCGCCGCCCACCACTCCGGACTCCGGCACCCCGGTGTCCCCCGAGGCGTCCGGGCGGGCCCAGCGACCGGCCGGTCCGGGTGTGTCCGGGAAGGGGATGGGTTTCGGTGACGTACCGCCGTCGGCCGTATGACGGACCCGGACGCTCCCGGGTTCATGGACGTCCGCCGGCGCCGGGAGAGGCGCCGGATTCCGTCCCCCGGCCGGCGCCGGGTCGGGCGGACGTCGGCTCCAGGCCCTGGGCGGCCCCGTTCACCCTGGGGATCACCCGGTGGGCCAGGGTGGCCACGGGGCCGTCCGGACGCTCGTACGACATCAGCGCGTCGACGGCCCCGGCGGTCTCCTCGTCCGTGGCCGCGGTGGTGACCAGGAGCGCGATGAGATGGTCGATCAGCCAGTCGCGCAGTTCGGCGGCCGGCGGCTGCTTGCCCTCGTCCAGCCATATCAGCGACGCCGATTCGACGGCCGCGATCCAGGTCCGCACCATCATCCGCAGCCGCGCGCCCGCCGGCTTCCGCGCCGGCCGGCCCGTGGCCGGTCCGCCCGCGGCCACCCGGCCCGTGCCGATGTGGAGCAGGATCTGCTCGGCCGCGGCCCGCCGTACCTCGTCGACCATCGCGGTCGTCCGGGACGTCTCACAGACGCTGCCGCCCTGGAGCAGCGCGCTGAATCCGGCGCCGTGCTGGTCGACGAAGGCGAGATAGCGGTCGAGCACACGCCCCAGCCGCTCGGTCGGCGGGCCCACCGGCGGTTCGGTGAAGCACAGTTCCAGCTCGTCGGCGGCGGAGCGGAGCGCCGCCTCGTACAACTCCTGCTTGCCGCCCCGGAAGTACCGGTAGACGAGCGGCCGCGAGACCCCGGCCGCCGCCGCGACATCATCGAGGGAGACGTCCTCGGGAGCCCGGTGCGCGAAGAGCGTGAGCGCCGTGTCGAGGAGCTGCGTACGGCGCTCCTCGACGCTCAGCCGTCGGTACGCGGGTGCTGCGGGGGCGGTCATGTCGGCAGCGTAACCGCCCCCGACGGCCGGTCGGGCCGCGGAGTGAGGCGGACGGAGAACACCGCGTCCATCAGTGCTCGGTCCGTCGGCGGCCATACGGACGAACCTCCGAATGCGGCGCATCACGCGCGTTCGGACGGCACGATGGTCCCTATGGCCACCCCACACACAGCTGTTGCCGACCGAGCGGCCGCCCGTCGCAGTCTCGAAGGGCTCGCACTGGGCGATGCCTTCGGCGAGCGCTGGTTCCCGCTCTTCCGCGAACGCCCGCGCGCCTACGCGGAGATCAAGGCGCGGCTCACGCCGCAGGAGCTGGAGTGGCACTGGACGGATGACACGGCGATGGCCCTCGCGATCCAGGGCGTCCTCCACGAGCACGGCGCCATCGTCCAGGACCGGCTGGCCAGTTGCTTCGCACTCACCTACGACGCGGATCCGGCCCGTGGCTACGGGCACGGTATGCATGTGCTGCTGCCCGCCCTGCTCCCCGAGCCGGAGAGCTGGCGCACCCTGGCCCCCGGCCTGTTCGAGGGCGGCAGTCTGGGCAATGGCGCGGCGATGCGGGTGGCGCCGCTCGGCGCCTGGTTCGCCGGTGACCTCGAACGCGTCGCCGAACAGGCCGTCCTCTCCGCCGAGGTGACCCACGCCCATCCGCAGGGGATCGCGGGCGCGGTGGCGGTCGCCGTGGCGGCGGCGCTGTCGGTACGGTCCGAACTGTCCGTGGCGGCGGTGGCCGAGGCCACGCCCGAGGGCCCGGTACGGGACGGTCTCGCGCGGGCGGCGGAACTGCCCTTCACCACCGAGCCGTGGAAGGCCGCCGATGTGCTCGGCAACGGCGGGCGGATCCGCGCGGACGACACCGTGCCGTTCGCGGTGTGGACGGCCGCCCGCCACCGTGACGATCTGCCGGCCGCGCTCTGGTCGACGGCCGAGGGCTTCGGGGACGTGGACACCACCTGCGCCATCACCGGGGGCATCGTCGCGGCCCGTACGGGGACGGGCTCGGTCCCGGCGCAGTGGCGGGAGCGCCGCGAGCCGCTGCCGTAGGGTCTAAGGGGCCGTGGGGGCCGGGAGGGCCTTGCGGGGCGCCGGGGGCGCCGGGGGCGCCGCGTGTTTCTCCGCCACGACAGCCATGTCGAGCAGGGACACATCCGCTCCCCGTGCCGCGACCAGTTGCAGCCCGACCGGGCAGCCGTCCGCCGTGAAACCGGCCGGAATGCTCGCGGCGGGATGCCCGCTCAGATTGAACGCCCAGGTCAGTGCCGTGGAGTAGAGCTCGCCCGGCCCCTCGTGCCCATGTGGCCGGTTCGGGGTGACCGGGGTGAGCAGCAACGGCGTACGCGCGAACAGGGCGTCGAGCCTGCGGTCGTTCTCCGCCCGCACCTCCGCGGCCCGTACCCCGGAGCCCCCGGACTGATCGCCGCCGCGCACGGTTGTCCAGGCCTCGCACGGATCGAGGAGTACGAACGGCTCGGTGAGCGCCGACGGCCCGTCCGGCGTGAGCGGGCCGCCCGGTCGTACGAGCCGTACCACCCCCGCCGCCACCAGCCGCTCCACCGCCGCCCCTACCACCCCCGCGACCTCCGGGTCCGGCCGCGCGTAGCCCAGATCGGGGGAGAAGACCGCCGGCACCGGCAGAGACACGGCAGCCGGTGCGTTGTACAGGGTGTCGTACGTGGCGTCGTACATGGCGGCGTACGTGCCGGGTATGCCGAGCACGCAGCGCAGGAACGGCCGTGCCTCCGCCGCCGACCGTGCCAGTACGCCCGCCGAGGCCAGCCCCGTACGGTCCGGCGACGGCAGCAGTCCGTTCGTCGTCTTCAGACCGAACACCCCGCACCAGGCGGCCGGGATCCGGACCGAGCCGGCTCCGTCGCTGCCCGTGGCCAGCGGCACCATGCCGGCCGCCACCGCCACCGCGGAGCCCGCCGAGGATCCGCCGGGGGTACGGTCGGCGCGGTACGGGTTGACCGTACGGCCGTGTCTGCCCTGCCCCCAGGTCTGCCAGTACGTGCCGGGCCCCGGCACCGCCGTCGAGCCCACCGGCACCGCCCCCGCCGCGATCAGGCGCTCCGCCGCGTACGACCGGATCCCGGACGGCCCCTTCACCGCGAACGGCACCCCGGCGAGGGGCAGCCGCCCGTCCACCGCGCGTGCCCGTGCCCGCGCTTCGTCGTCCCACACCTCGATGAACGCGCACAGCCGCGGATCGAGCCGTTCGATCCGTGCCAGCGACTCCCCGACCCTGTCCGTCATCGGCACGTCCTCAGGCACGTCCAGCGCCATGTCCAGCGCCATGTCCAGAGGCGCGTCCTCCGGCGTGTCCCCAGGTATGTCCACAGGCATGTCGCCCCCTTGTCCGTCGTCCCGCCCGGTCTCCTCAGTCTCGCAGCGCCTCCTCCATCACCGCGCGTGCGATCGGCGCCGCGGTCCCGCCGCCGCTGATGTCCGCGCGCCCGGCCGCCGCGTCCTCGACGACCACCGCGACCGCCACGGCGGGACGGACCGTGTCCTCGGCCTGCGCCCAGGCGATGAACCAGGCGTGCGGCAGAGCGGAGTTGTCCACCCCGTGCTGGGCCGTCCCCGTCTTCCCGCCGACCGTCACCCCGGGAATGCCCGCCTTCGTCCCCGTACCGTCCCTGACCGCCTCGACCATCATCTGCCGTAGCTGCTGCGCCGTGGCCGGGCTCATCGGCCGCCGGTACATCCGCTCGCCCGTACGGGACACGATGTCGCCGTCCGCGGTGGTGATCCGGTCCACCAGATAGGGGTGTCTGAGGTCCCCGCCGTTGGCGACCGCCGCCGCGACCATCGCCATCTGGAGCGGAGTGGCCCGGGTGTCGAACTGCCCGATGGAGGACAGCGCCAGCTCGTCGTCGCTCATCCGCGTGTCGAAGTGGGAGGCGGCGACCCGGGAGGGGATCGTGAGCCCGGCGTCGTTGAAGCCGAACCTCTCGGCGGTACGCACCATCCCGGCCAGCCCGACCTTCACCGAGAGCCCGGCCATCACCGTGTTGCAGGACCATTTGATCGCGTACGCGAGCGACGCCCCGCCGCAGCCGACCGCCTCGTTGGGCAGTCTGGTCCGCGTCCCCGGCAGGACGAACGGTTCCCCGATCCCGGTCGGGGCGTCGGCTTCCCTGACCGTCCCCGACTCCAGCGCGGCCGCCGCCGTCACGATCTTGAACGCGGAACCGGGCGGATAGGTCTGCCGGATCGCCCGGTTGAGCATCGGCTGGGTGTCCTGCCCGGTCAGCCGGGTCCACGCGCCGGTGACCCCGCTGCCGGTGCCCGACAGCCGCCCCGGATCGTACGAAGGACTGCTGACCAGCGCCAGGATCCGGCCCGTCGTCGGCTCGATCGCCGCGACCGCGCCCCGCCGCCCGGCGAGTCCGTCGTACGCGGCCCGCTGCATCGACTCCTTGATGGTGGTGACGACCGTGCCGCCGGGCTGCCGGCTGCGGGTGAGGTCGTTCCAGAAGGGGAGGGGCGCGAGCATCGGCTCCGTACCGGAGAGTACGTCGTCCTCGGCGCTCTCCAGCAGTGTCGTGCCGTACGTCTGGGATGCGTAGCCGGTGACGGGCGCGTACAGCGGTCCCTGGGTGTAGCCCTGCTCGTAGCGCAGCAGCTCCCGGGTGTCCTTGGGACGGGTGACCGTCTTGCCGTCGACGATGATGTCACCGCGCGGCTGGGCGTAACGGAGCACGGAGGCACGGCGGTTGGCGGGGTTCCTGTCGAGGGAGTCCGCCTCGATGATCTGGATCCTGACCGCGTTGAGCAGCAGGGCGACGAGGAGCAGCAGACAGAAGAGGGCGGTGCGCCGGATATGGCGGATCACTGGTCGTCCTCGCGGATCAGCGGGCGTCCTCCAGGGTCCAGGATCGCGGGTGCCACGACTCCCGTCTCCTCGGACTGGGACTGGGACGGGGACAGTTGCTGGGGATGGGGATGGGGCTGGGGTTCGGACAGGGACTGTGACTGTGACTTGGACTGTGACTCGGGCCCGGACCCGGGGCGCGGGCTGCGGGCCGAGTCACTGAGCCGGATGAGCAGCGCCACGATCACCCAGTTGGTGACGACCGACGAGCCGCCCTGGGCGAGGAACGGCATGGCCATACCGGTGAGCGGGATCAGCCCCATCACCCCGCCCGCGATGACGAACACCTGGAGGGCGAGGATCGAGGCGAGCCCGGTGGCGAGCAGTCGTCCGAACGGGTCGAGCAGCACCAGCCCCGTACGGTAGCCACGGGCGACCAGCAGCGCGTACAGCATGAAGATGGCGGCCAGTCCGACGAAGCCCAGCTCCTCGCCCGCGGTGGCGAGGATGAAGTCCGACTTGGCGGCGAAGCCGATCAGGATGGACTGGCCCTGGCCGAGCCCCGTACCGAACAGCCCGCCGGCCGCGAACGCGAAGAGCGACTGGGCGAGCTGGCCGGGTCCGCGCCCCTCCTCGATGGACGCGAACGGATGCAGCCAGTCCTCGACCCTGCTGTGCACATGCGGCTCCAGCGAGCCGACGGCGAAGGCGCCGACCCCGGCGAGCAGCAGCCCCACGGCGATCCAGCCGGTGCGTCCGGTCGCCACATAGAGCATGATCACGAAGAGCCCGAAGAAGAGCAGCGAGGTGCCCAGATCCCGTTCGAGGACGAGGACCATCACACTGATCAGCCAGATGGCGACGATCGGTCCGAGGACTCTGCCGGTGGGCAGATGGAGCTTGCGGATCCTGCGCCCGGTGTAGGCGAGGACATGGTGGTTGGCGGCGAGATACGCGGCGAAGTAGACCGCGAGCAGGATCTTGGCGAACTCACCGGGCTGGAAGGAGAGCCCGCCGAACCGGATCCAGATCTTGGCCCCGTTCACGGCGGGATAGAAGATCGGCACGATGAGCAGCACCAGCGCGGTGGCGACCGAGAGATACGCGTAGCGCTGGAGCGCGCGGTGGTCGCGCAGGAACACGACGACGGCGATGAACAGCGCGACGCCGAAGGTGGACCACACCAACTGGGTCGGCGCCGCGATGCCGTTCGGGGTCTCCAGGTCGAGCCGGTGGATCAGCGCCAGGCCGAGACCGTTGAGGAGCACCGCGATGGGGAGCAGCAGGGGGTCCGCGTACGGCGCGCGCAGCCGGACCGCGATATGGGCGAGGAGGGCGAGCACGCCCAGCCCGACGCCGTACCGGACCGCGCCGGGCGGCAGCGTGCCGTACTTGCCGAGGCCGACAGCGACATAGCCGAAGACGGAGATGAGGACGGCGCAGACGAGGAGGGAGAGTTCGACGCCGCGGCGCTTGTGGAGGCCGGGCTCGGGCGGGGGAGTGTCCCCCGTCGTTGCGGTCATGGATCGAAACGTAGCAAGGCGGCATGCCTTATGTCCGTTTATGCGGAGTCGTAAAGCATGCCGGGCTCACTTCGGGCGGATGCGGGTGTCAGCTCGGGGCGGGGTACGGGGGCGGGCGCGGGGCTGGAGGCGGGGCTGGTGGCGGGGCCGGGCGCGGAGCCCGTGGTGGTCCGTACGGCGCCGGTCGCGGCGAGGGGTGTGCGGGCGAGGAGGGTGCGGGCGAGGGGTGTGTGGGCAAGGGGTGTGCGGGCGAGAGGTGTGCGGCGGGGCGCGGTGTCAGCACCAGTGCGGTGTCTCGCCGAGGCTGCGGATGTACTTGGCCGATCCCCAGGCCCAGCTGCCGTCGGCGAGGAGGTACCAGCGGTTGTTGCCGTCCACGTTGCCGCCCTCCACCTTGCAGAAGATACGGACGATGTCGCCGTACTCCAGTTCGCCGACGACCCTGCTGCTGCGCGTCGGCTTGTCCCGGAGGAGGAGACCGGTCCTGGCGACGACCTTGCCTCTGTATCTGCCGCCCGCCTGGTCGCCGCCGCCTCCCTGGGCGCCCGTCTGAGGCTTCCCGGGCTCGGACTTCCCGGGCTCGGACTTCCCCGGCTCGGACTTTCCGGGTTCCGGATTCCCGGCCTCCGCCTTCCCGGGTGGATTGTCCGCAGGGTCGGTGGTCGCGGACACGGCGACGGTGGGCTCGGCGAACGCGGACGCGGCGAAGGCGGGTGTGGCGGAGACCGTGGCGAGAGTCGTGGCGGCGAGCGCGGAGACGGTGAGGACGGCGGCGGTACGGCCGAGCGAACGCACGGGCATGGTGACTCCTGGGACCTGAGGGCGAGGAGCCGGTGATTCCGGCATATGACTCGCGTGGTTCACGCTAGGTTCGCTACTCAATGTCCGCAATCGCTGACTCTGGGTGTTCGTACCATCCGGCTCCGACAGGACTCCCATGGGGTTCTCGACGCGTTCCCGATGGGTTACCGGTGGATCCCCGCCGGACTTGCCGCCGGCCTTGCCGCTGGGCTGCCGTGGGCTCCGGTGGGGCTCAGTGCTGGTGGGGGTTCCGCTGCGCCGTCCGGTCGTACGCGGCGTTGCCACCCGTCTGGCCGGTGCTCTGGGCGAGCAATTGGTCCGCCTGCTCCTTCGTCACCTGCTGCTCGGCGCCGCAGAACGTGCACTGGGTCGCGTACTTGGTGGAGAACGCGAAGAGCGGCACGAAGAACAGCGTGAACTTGGTGACGCGTTTCTTGAGCGTGTGCGCGGAGGGGTTGCCGCAATGGCCGCAGACCAGCGTCAGTATGGCCAGTTGGTAGAGATAGCCCTTGGTACCGAAGATGATCATCTGAGCGATTCCTTCCGCGAGAGACGCGCCCGGCGCGGGAGCGTCGGGGAGAGTCTGCTCCCTCTACCCAGATTGCCGTACGGAGATGACGGCGGCGGTGGCGGGCGGCGGGCGGTGCGGTGGCGGGAGCCGTGGCGGCACCCGGCGGGCGCAGCGGTGGCGGGCGGCGGGCGGGGTGACCTATTGCCTCCGCGGGCCCGTGACTGTTCCCATGGTGGCAGTGGGGGTGAGGTGGCATGACGATCCGATTACGGGTCACGCCGGTCCGTTTCCGGGGCCGCGACCGGCTCTTCGTGAGCAGGCCGGACGGCACGGCCGTCGCCTGGTACGACAGCGCGGCCGACGCGGGCGGCTCGGCCGACGCGGCCGGTGCGGACGGCTCGGCCGGTGGGCGGATCAGTGTGCTCCCCGGGGCGGCGCGCGAGGATGTGCTGGCCGCGCTCGCGCCGTACATCACCGGCGAGGTGGCCGTCGGGCCGCCGCCGATACCGACGCCGGCCGATCTGGACCGGCTCTCCCTCCACCCGGACGACGACCTCGCGCCCAACCGTCCGGGCGAGGCGCTCCACGCGGAACTGGACGCGTTTCCGGCGTCCGAGCCGCGTGGGTGGTTCCGCCGGGGCACCTGGCCGGCGGACCCGTATCACGGGGATCCGCGAGCCGGAGAGCTCCTCGCCCAGCGACTCCTCGGTGACCACCTCGACCGGCTGGAGGGCGCGGGCTGGCGGGTGCTGCACTCGATACCGCTTCCCGGGGCCGGCGCCGGCGCCCGTATCGATCATCTCGCGATCGGCCCGGCCGGCGTCCTGGCCGTACGTACCCTCGCCGCGCGCGGGCGGCGGGTCCGTATCGCCGACCCCATGGTCCGTACGGGCCGTGCCGAACCGCGGCCCGAACTCCGCTGGACCCGCCGCGCGGCCGAGCGCGCCTCGTTCGCCCTGGCGACCGCCGTACGTCCGGTCCTCGCGGTGGTCGAGCCGTCCCGGCGGGGCGCGCTGCCGTCCCCGCCGGACGTACGGATCCTGCGGGACGCCGAGATCCCGACGCTGGCGTCCCTCGGGGGCGTACTCAAACCGGCGGACATCGAGGCCCTGTACGCGACGGCCCGCGACCGCCGCACATGGCTGTCGGTGTAGCGGCGCGAGACAGTCAGGGGCTACGTCTACGTCCCCGCGTCCCTGAGGTCTCCTACATCCCTACATCCCTATTGTCCCTACGTCTCGGGCAGCGGTCCGGCGTGGCCGGGGTCGAGGAGCGGGGCGAGGAGGTCTCCGTACCGCTCCAGCCGCCCGGCGATGTCCGTGGACCGGAAGACGAGGTCCTCGGCCGCCGTGCAGTCCGTGATCTCGTCCCAGGTCACCGGGGTGGAGACGGTCGGCTCCCGCCGGGCCCGCAGGGTGTAGGGCGCGGCGGTCGTCTTCGCCGCGGCGTTCTGGCTGTGGTCTACGAAGACCTTCCCCGGGCGCAGCGAGCGGGCCATCCGGTGGACCACCCGCTCCGGCAGGGCCGCCTCCGCCTCGACGGCCAGGCCCTTCGCGTACGCCGAGACATCGGCCGACGGCGTCCGCTCCAGCGGTACGAGGAGATGGAGCCCCTTCGAGCCGGAGGTCTTCGCGTAGCTCTCCAGGCCGTCCTCGCCGAGCCGCTCGCGCAGCCAGCGCGCCACCGCGCAGCACTCCACGACGGTGGCGGGCGCACCCGGGTCCAGATCGAAGACCAGCCGGTCGGCGTGGCCGGGGGTATCGGCCTGCCACTGGTGCGTATGGAACTCCACGACCAGATTCGCCGCCCACATCAGCGACGGCAGATCCTCCACCACCACCTGCCGGCCGCTGTCCGCCGTCTTTCTGGGCACCTCGGCGACCCGTACCCAGTCGGGGGTCCCGGGCGGCGGGTTCTTGGTGAAGAAGACCGGGCCGCCCGGCCCGTCCGGGTAGCGCAGGAAGGAGACGGGGCGATGGGCGAGATGGGCCACGAGAGGGCCCGCCGTTTGGGCGTAATAGTGCAGGATCTCGCCCTTGGTGGTGCCGGTGGCGCCGTACAGCACCTTCTCCAGATTGCTGAGCGAGAGGCGCCGCCCCTCCACCACTGTGATCGGCGTCATACGATGAGAATCCCATAAATCTCACGATTCACGGATGAAAGGGATGGAACGTGCGATCGATATGGAACGGCGCGATCTCCTTCGGGCTGGTCAGCATTCCGATCAAGCTGGTGAACGCCACCGAGAACCACTCCATCTCCTTCCGTCAGATACACAAGGAGGACGGCGGCCGTATCCGCTACCGCAAGGTGTGCGAACTGGACGGCGAGGAGCTGTCGGCGGCGGAGATCGGCAAGGGGTACGAGGACGCGGACGGCTCCATCATCCCGATCACGGACGAGGACCTGGCGTCGCTGCCGCTGCCCACGGCGAAGACGATCGAGATCGTGGCGTTCGTCCCCGCGGACTCGATCGACCCGCTCCAGATGGACGCGGCGTACTACCTCGCCGCGAGCGGCGTCCCCGCCGCCAAGCCGTACACGCTGCTGCGCGAGGCGCTCAAACGCAGCAAGAAGGTCGCCATCGCCAAGTTCGCCCTGCGGGGACGTGAGCGGCTCGGCATGCTGCGGGTGGTCGACGATGTCATCGCGATGCACGGTCTACTCTGGCCGGACGAGATCCGGGTCCCCGAGGGCGTGGCGCCCGAGACCGGAGTGACCGTACGGGACGCCGAACTCGACCTGGCCGACGCCCTGATGGACACCCTCGGCTCGGTCGAACTCGACTCCCTGCACGACGACTACCGCGAGGCGGTCGAGGAGATGATCGCGGCCAAGGCGGAGGGCGAACCGGCACCGGCGCGCGAACGGGCGGAGGGCGGCGGCGGCAAGATCCTCGACCTGATGGCGGCACTGGAGAACAGCGTGCGCGCGGCGAAGGAGGCACGCGGGGACGGGGGCGCAGGCGACGTCGCGGAGGTCACCCAGCTGCCGGACCGCAAGCCGAAGGAGCCGAAGAAGGCCGCGGCGAAGAAGACCACCCCCGCGAAGAAGACGGCGGCCAAGAAGACCACGGCGAAGAAGACCCCCGCCAAGAAGACCGCACCCGCCAGAAGCAAGCGCTCCTCCGCCTGACCTCCCCGCCCGCCCCGCGTCCCCCCGGAAATACCTGTTCACGGCCACCCCGCGGAAGCTGGTAGGGTTTCACCCGTCGCCACCACAGCGATACGCCCCCGTAGCTCAGGGGATAGAGCAACGGCCTCCGGAGCCGTGTGCGCAGGTTCGAATCCTGCCGGGGGCACTCCGCAGCAACCAGGGTGATCAAGATCCTGACCTGCGCGGGTGCCTGATTCAGAGAGCCGGACTCAGTCCCACTGAGTCCGGCTCTCTGTCGTTGTCACGCACTGGTTGTGTGTGAGCGGCGTGTGAGCCACAGGCAGGTCACACGCGAGGCGAGCTCCAGCCCATTGCTTGCTCGATCTTCTTGTTGTTCAGCTCCTCGTGTCCGTCGATGCAGCCTTCGTAGCGGCGGTGGATGACCTCCGGGGAGTTCCCGGCTCGCCGGGCCACTTCGGCCACGGGAACCCCTGCGTTCAGCCAATTCGTGATGCAGGTATGCCGCAGGTCGTACGGGCGGCGACCGAGCAGGGACGACTCCTTGTCCGGCGGCAGGGCGAGCGGTCTCGCTTCCTGCCATACGCGCCAGTAGCTGGACGTTCCCAGCACGTCCCCGCGCTCATTGGCGAACAGTCGGCCGTCCTTGGCCGTACCGAATTCCTGGACGTGTGCGAGAAGCATCGCGACCAGGACCGGCGGGATGGGTACGGGGCGGTCTGCCTTGGCATCCCGTGACTTGAGTCCGCGCCTGTCGTGGCGCTTGCCCGTGTCGGTCCACTTCTTGCCCGAGACGGGGCGTGTCTCGCGCAGGGTGAGGGTGCCCCATCCCTGCTCTGGCAGGTGGCAGTCCTCGAACCGGAGCCCGACAGCTTCCGCCGGCCTCATCGCCGCGTAGAGCTGACAGGCGAAGAATGCGACCAGCCGTCGGCCACGGTTGCGGTGGACCGATCCGACGTAGGAGACCGCGGTGAGGAGTTGTGCGCCCTGCGCCTGGTTGACCAGGACCCGAGGGTCAACCACATCGTGGGTCTTGGAGCCGGAGCGCTTGATGCCGGCGAGAGGGTTGCTGTCCACATAGCCCGCTTCGATCGCGTACTCCATGGCAGTGTTGAATCCACGGCGGCGACGCTTATACGTCTCGCCTGCTGCTGGACTGTCGTCCAGCTTGAACGACAGCCGGTAGTTGACCTCTCGTATGACTTTGGCATCAGTGAGCGCGGACAGGGGCAACGAGTGCCGTCCCAGCCACGAACAGGCGGGCGACAGATACTCGGGAGGCTCTTCATCCTCGTGCGCAGGTACGACGTGCCACCGCATCGCCGCGCGCACGTCTTCCAGCGCGGGCGGTTTCGCCGCGTCACCCATCATGGCCAGCGCGACCGTGGCGAGACTGTCCGCCAAGCCTTCCCGCGTCTTGGCGGCTGTGGCGCGCCAACGTACTGACATGTACTCGCGGGAGAAGTCCCACCAGGACGGATCGGGACGGGCGTTCTTCTTTGCCTCGGCGGCTCGCAGCTCGGATTCCGGCAGGCCCGTGTCGACGTCGAATGCCTCCCCCTTGCGCATGGCCTTCCGTAGATCAGACTGGCGAGTCTCAGCTAGCGCCACGGTGGCGAAGGTCGCGTGCTTGACCTTCCCAGCGACCACCCAGCGGAGCTGGTACGGGGCCTTCTTGCTGGTGATCCTGCTGATCTTCCACACACGTACGTCGGTGGAAAGGGTGTGCTCTTGAGCCTCGGACGGGCCCTCAGAACTGTGAGAGCCCGTCCGATCGGTCTTGCGGTGGTTCACGCAGCTTCCTCCATGCCCGCGATCCACCGATCCAGTTCGGAGCGACGGATGCGAACGGCGCCGTTCGGGAGCTTGATGGCCTTCGGGCCCTTCCTGCACTGCCGCCAGCGGTAGAACGTCGCTCGCGGCACGCCAATCTCTTCAATGACTTCGGGGATGGTCAGCATCTCGTCGCGAGCTTTGGCCACGACTCCTCCTTGGGGAGAGTGACGGGGTCTTTGTGCTGTGGGCTTTCTGTGGCGCGCGCCTGTCCGAGGTGTGGATTTCTGCGTCACAGCGTCACGTGCGTCATGCGGGGCTTTGACCTGGGATTTTGTGTGACGCAGTGGTGTGTGGGTGCGTCACCGCTGCGTCACGGGCTGCGTCACGGCGTGACGCTGTGACGCAGCGGTGACGCAGGGGCTGCCGTCTGCGTCACGCTCGTTGCGGCAGGTCAGGGGGCCGTTTTCCGTCGGGCGTGACGCTGTGACGCAGAGCGTCCCTACTTAGGAAAAAGAAGGGGGTGTCTGTAGTAGTGCGGTGCCCCTTCAGGCGTGAAGAAGGAGCCGCTGCGCGGCACGACCTTGGCGAGGCGTTCCGCCGGACAAGCAAGAGGAGCACCCGGCGAGGCGTGCTCCTCTTGCTTGTCCCCGTGACCGGCGGTGCCAGTCAGAACGCTGTCGCCTGCTCGGGCGGTGGCGGTGCGCCCTGCCGGGTCATTTCGAGGTAGCGGCCTTCGCGGGTGCGACCGCTGTCGATGAGTACACCCCGGGCCGCGAGGGTGGGCTGGAGGCGTTTGAGGCGGTCGGAGAGGACTTTGCCGGTGGTCGGCCAGCCTTTGGGCAGGGCGCGGAGTTCGTCGCCGTTGTAGCGGCGGCTCAGGGCGTGCAGCCACTCGGTCGACGTCATCCGTTGCTCGCCGCCGGGGGACATGGTCTCGGCGTGCTGAAGAACGGTCTGTGCCAGCAGGTCGCCTTCGATGACGTCGTCGTTGAGGTCGTCCAGGCTGGCCCGGTACGCGGCGAGAGCTCCGAGGCCGGTAGCGGTGTCGAGCTGTGCGCACAGGTGGGCGAAGTCCGCCATCCGCAGATCGGTGGGAGTCTCCGCCTTGGCGGCCCGGACCTTGACCGTGAGGTCCAGGAGCGAGCCGAGGATGACGGGCAGAACCTCGGCGTACTCCGCCCACAGCTCCGCCTCGGTCCGCCGGATGCGGGGACGCTCCAAGCGCAGGGGCAGCAGCCGTTCGGCAAGGTCGGGGCGGATGACCCCGACGTCGATGCCGGTCAGGAGCAGGGGGCGGCGGTAGCGGGCGCGGTGGACGTCCCCGTCGGTGAACAGGGCGCGCTTGACGGACTCGGCTCCGGTGACGATGCAGCACATGGCGTCGGACAGGTCCGGCGTCATGTGGGACAGGTTGTCGAGCGCGGTGACCCATCCGGCGGCCACGGCCGCGATCAGGTTCTCCTCGTCCTTCGGAGCCCGCCGCAGGTCGCCGCTCATGCCTTCCACGATCCGCACCAGCATCCGCCCGCCGGTCGACTTCCCCGCCCCCTGGGGCCCGGTGAGGAACGGGGCCGGGACGGGCACACCCGGTCCGAGACAGCCGATGAGCCACGCGATGGCAAGGCACTCGGTTTCCGCATTGGCGAAGTTGCACAGCCGCATCAGCAGGTCGATGCCCTTGCCGTCGGTGTCCTTGGCCGGCAGGGGCAGTTCCCCGGTGAGCTGGGTGCGCCTCCAGCACACCTCACGCGGATCCGGGACAGCGATGTCCCACCCGTTGGGGTGAATACGCACGGACCGGCCGTCGTTGCGGCCCAGGTCGAGCCACGTCGCCCCGTCGAACCCCGGGGCGACCCGGATGTGGACGGCCTGGGTGGTCTCGGTCAGCGCGAGCGCTTCGATCAGGTCCAGCGCCTCTTTGAGCGCGGTTCCGTTGAAGACGCCGTGCCCGTCCTTGAACAGGCCGACCATGAGTTCCTGCCGGTGGCTGCCCGTGGTGCCCTGGGAGCGGATCGGACGGGCCACGGGGTGGCCGTTCTTCTGCGCGTACACGGTGCCGTCGGCGGTGCGGAAGTACCGGAAGTGTGCTTGCGCATAGTCGGTGATGACCTCGCGCCCCGGAGTCTTCTCGTCGTCGGCCACAGCCCTACACCCCCAACGCCGTACGAGCATTGGACCATGCGATGGTGCAGTGCCGCAGGGATTCGCCCTTGGCCTGAGCGGCGGTGAACAGCCGTGCGACGTGGGAGTCGGTGAGGCACCCGCACCGGCCATGGGTGGACAGGACAGCGAGGAAGGTCCGGTACACGGTCGTATGGATCGCGCTGCTCGCCTGGGTGATGCGTTGCTCGGCCATGGCGATGCCGCGTTCCAGGTAGGCGGGCACGCGGTGGCGGCACTCCCCGCCCCCGACGGGCGCGGGTACCGTGATGACGACCGGCGTAGACCGGGCCGCGGCGGGCTCCGTTACGGCCAGCGCGCGCACGGCGTCGGGCAGCTCGGTCATGCGGCCGGTGCCGGGTCCGAGCCAACGGGCGTAGGACATGCAGGATTTGATGTCGACGTCGGACCGGACCGCGTTGCGTGAGCGCATGGTGCCCTGGTAGATCCAGTGCTCGCCGCGCGTGGTCGGCACGGTGCGGGTGGCGGGCAGGGTTGCGCGGGCCCAGGCGACGGCCGCCGCGTTGTCCAGGTCCACCACGGCCAGGCCCGCACCACCCGGGTGGTAGGCGACGGCCCCCGCCTCCCGCCACGCCGGCGCCCACGGCCGGGAGGCCAGTACGGCAGTGTCGGCCGTTGCAGCGGCCCATCCGTGACACGGAGCAGGGCAGACGCACGCACCCGCGCGCTTCATGTGCGGCCGGTCGCCGCACGCGGAACCGGTGCACGCCGGGCAGTTCCCGAACGGCAGCTTTCCCGCCCGCAGAGGCAGCACGGGGACACCTCGGACCGCCAACTCCAGGGCGGCGGTCAGGAAGGGACTGCTCATGCGGCGGCGCTCCTCTCGTGGGTGAGGAACTGCACGGCGATCCACTGGGAGTAGGCGGGCGGTACGGCCTTGCGGGCCTCCTTGTTGGTCATCCAGGTGCAGCCCATGGCGTCCGCGTACGCCCGCTCTCCCTTGTGCTCGAACGCCAGCAGGTCCCGGCGGTGCCAGCACGGGGGCAGCAGGTCTCCGCCGCCGCCCCATGAGGTCTCGAACGCCCGGTGCCTGCGCACATTGAGGCCGAACTGAGAGCCGCACAGCAGGTAGTCGGGCCGCAACGGCGCTTCGGGGACGTTCTCCATGACGTGGGGCAGGCCGGACGCGGCTAGGCGCTCACGGCCGGCGGCCAGCAGGTCAGGGTGACTGTCCGGGTCGCCGCGCCAGGCGGTGACGCGGGCGTACCGCTCGCACGGCCAGGACGCGTGGACCAGGTCGAACCCGTCCAGCGGGAACATGAGCGCATCGGCCTGGTGGAAGGCGAACGGGTAGTTCGGCTGGGGCCGGCTGTCGACGCCCGTCACGTCGAATCCCGCGAGGTAGTAGCCCATCGACAGGCCGCCCGCACCGCAGCACAGATCCAGCACTCGCAGGCCGTTGGGCCTGCGCAGCGGCAGCACACGCGCACTCATGCCGCCACCCCCAGCCGGACCGTGAGGAACGCGGCGCCGACGTGCTGCGCGTAGGCCGGGGGGATGCATTCGCGGATGCCGTCGCGGTTCATCCACGGCACGCCCATGACGCGGCGGGCCTGGTCGACACCGGAGAAGTTCCCGACATACTGGCCGTACCAGCCGGGCGGGACGGGGCGTCCCATCTTGGCCTGCGGCACGGTGTGGACGGGGTGGTGCGGGGCGGTCAGGACGAGTCCGCCGCCGGGCTCGAAGTAGCGGTGCCTGTACGTCTCCAGGCCGAACATGGGCCCGCACAGCATCACCGGTCCGCGCAGTTTCGGCAGCGCGCCCCTGACGTTCTCCATCACCCACGGGCGCCCGGTTGATTCCAGGGCGGCACGGGTGGGTTCGATCAGGTCCGGGTGGGCGCGGCCCTGGATGCGCTGGCACTCGCTGTCGTGCTGGCACGGTGGAGACGCGTGAATGACGTCGAACTCTGCGCCGTGCTCACGGATGAACGCCACCGCGTCGGCCTGGATGAAGCGGAAGGGATAGCGCGGCTGGGGGGCGATATCGACGCCGGTCACGTCGAATCCGGCCCGCTCGTATCCCGCGCTCGCTCCGCCCTGGCAGCAGAACAGGTCAAGTAACCGCGGCTTGAGCCTTGTAGGGGGCCGGGTGTCAGTGGGGTGGGGCATGCTGGTCTTCTCCAGTTCTGTTGAGTGGGCTGGGGGTGTGGGGCAGCCGCGTCTTTGGCGAGATGGGCGGCTGCCCCGGCTCGTAGGCACAGGAGGGGCGCAGTGACGACGGCATGGCTGGTGCTGGCCGTGGGCGATGACGATCGCCAGCACGGGGGCAACGACGGGTACGACGACGACCCGTCGCAGCACTACAGCTGGGACGACACGGTCCCCAACCACGGTCGTATCGCCGTGGGAGACGTGATCGCTCTGTGGGACAAGAAGCAGCTGCTCGGCCTCGGGGTGATTTCCGGGATCGAGACCGGGAGCGAGATCAAGACGCTCTACTTCTGTCCGGAGTGCAAGAAGGCCGACTTCAAGCGGCGCAAGCGACTGAAGCCGACGTGGCGCTGCAACAAGTGCCCCGCCCTGTTCGAGGTACCGGGCAGCAAGACCAGGCAGGTAGTCACCTACCGGTCCCGCCACGGCGAGACATGGATGGACGGGCGGGGCCTGCTTGCCGGCAACCAGCTGAGGGCTCTGTGTGACTCGCCTGACTCCCAGCTGAGCATGCGCCCCGCCCGGTGGGAGAAGCTGCGTGACGCTCTCCTCGCGGTCGAGGGGATCGATTTCAGCGACCTGGACCTGGATGAGGGCGGTGGCAGCGGGAAGCCGACAGGCGGCAGGGAGCGCAGGAGGATCGCGGGCGGGCACCGTATGTCGAACGTCCGCACGCGCGTGGGCCAGGGGCCTTTCCGCCAGCAGTTGCTGGACGACCACGGCCAGGCGTGCGCGTTCACCGGACCGGCACCGGCCGGGGCCCTACAGGCGGCACACCTGTACAGCTTTGCCGAGGAGGACGAGCATCACGACTGGGGTGGCCTGCTCCTGCGCAACGACATCCACAGCCTCTTCGACCGCGGTCAGATCAGCGTCAACCCCGACAGCGGGCGCATCGAGGTCGACGATGAACTCCTCGGCTACCCGGCATACGCCGAGCTGCACGGCAGGCCCCCCCTGGCCAGCCTGCGGCCTGAGCATGAGGTATGGCTCGCTGCCCACTGGCGCAAGCACCGGACCGCACGCGCGAGCGTGCCCGCCAGCCGGGCTCCGGAGGCTGTGTCCTAGAGATACGGGATGGCGTCGAGGATGACCCGCTGCTATCTCGTTTGTTGGGTGGATGAGGGCGGCCCCCGCTCGCCATAGCCTGGGGCCGCCCTCAGCGGTTGTGTGCTAGGCGCGGGTGATGACGATGGCGGTGGCGTCGTCGCGGTAGCCGTCATTGTCCGGCCGTGCTGCGGTGACGAGAGCGGTGGCGAGTGCCTGCGGATCGTCCTGGTGACTGCGTACCAGGTCCGTCATGGCGTCGTGGCTGACCTGGTCATGGACGCCGTCGGACGTGAGGATGATCAGCGGTTCCTTGATTCCGGCCGTGTAGACGGTGCCGATGGAGGCGCGGGCGAGTGATGTTCGCAGCCAGTTGTCATGCGCTCGCGCGATCTCCAGCGCGACTCCGTTGGCGCGGAGTTGCTTGCCGACGGTGTGGTCGTCGGTGTAGAGCTCCAGTCGTGTGCCGTTCCACCCGTAGGCGCGGGCGTCGCCGGTCCAGTTGACGACGGCGATGCCGGGTTCGGGGTAGAGGCGTGCGGCGACTGCGACGGCGTCCGCTTCCTCTCCGTCGGCGCCGGGGTCGGCGATCAGTTCGGATGCGGTGAGGAGTCCGGCGAGCGGTCCGCGGCGGGCGGAGATGCGGGCGGCGGTCTCGGCAAGGAGGGGGACCGTGGCGGATGTGTGGGGGCCGTGGCCGATGCCGTCGATCACGGCCGCGCCGACCGTGCCGTCCGCGAGCACGTAGACGCGGGCGGAGTCGGCGTTGTCGGCCGCGGTTCCCTCACGGGTGGCGACGCCGGTCGAGATGGTCTGTTGGATCTGATCAGGCTGGTCAGGCATGAGTGCCTTCCTCGCAATGGGGCCGGGCTGTCCGGCTCCCCACCGCGCCCGGCACGGGGCCGGGCGCGTCTGGGCAGTCGTCAGGCGGCGAGCGCCGGTGGCCGCTGCGGGGACAGTGCGTCCAGGAAGCGGGTGCGCCACTGGAGTGCGTAGGGCAGGCAGTTGGCGCAGTTTTTGTGAGTGGTGTGGCCAGGCAGGGGCGGACGCCGACGCGCGTGGTAGCTCCAGGCAAGGGAGTCAGCGGTGGCCATGAGGTGGCCGACCTTCTCCAGGCCGAGCATCTTGAAGCCGAAGCCGTGCAACCGGAGCCCGTGAGCGGCGAGAGCGGTGACGATGTCAGCTCCCTCGCGGGTTGACTGGCGTCGGCAGACCGAGCCCAGGCCGACCAGAGGTTCGGATGCCAGGTTCACACCGGCGCGCTCGTACAGGTCGATGCAGCTTTCGTAGTCCGGGAGTTCCCAGCCCTGCAACACGGGGATGATCGGCAGATCGGGGGCCAGTTCGCGGAGTTCGAGATAGTTGGCCACGGTGCGGCGCTGATGTTCCGCGACGCTGAGATGGGTGCCGGCAAAGGCCAGGGGTCCTGCCGTGCCGCCGTGGATGATGAGCGGTTCGCACATCCAGTCCTGCGGGGCAGCCCAGTCGAACGGCCCGACGCCTTCCCAGATGCGGTACAGATCATCAATGTACTGGCGCGGGGTGCGGGTCCAGCGGCCGTGGTTCTGGAGCTCCGAGAAACCGCCGGAGTCGACCGCGTACCGGCCGAGCGCGACCGGCAGGGTGCGGGCGGCGATGAAGTGCTCGGACTTCAGGAACAGAGGCACGTCGGTGAGCTTCACCCAGTGACGTTTGTGGGTCGTCAGATAGAACAGCACTGGCTCTCCTGACTTGCGACGGGACCGGGCTGTCCGGCTCCCCACCGCGCCCGACGTTGGCCGGGCGCGTCTGGGCAGCCGTCAGAAGGGCGGTTCGTCGCTGTACAGATGCCGGTCCCTGCGGAAGCGCAGAGGCAGACGCGGAAGGGGCAGCAGGACCCAGTACCGGTTTTCGTTCCAGCAGGGGCAGGGCTCCCAGTCGGTGCCTGCGTACTCGCCGGTCTCGGGATCGCCGTAGTCGCGGTTGTGCCCGCCGTCGCCCTCGCAGCGAGGGCAGTCGGGGCGGGGGGTGTCGGTGAGGAGGAGGGCGGGACGGGGCAGGTCGGTGTGCTGGATGCGGAGTCGCATCAGGGGGTCTCCTCGGTGCTCAGGAGTGGTTGAGGTAGGCGGCGGCTGTGTCCACGAACCTGTCGTGGGCGTGCATCGCCGCCTCGCGGGCCGTGGTGAGTTCGGCGTCGCTGGTGTCCGCTCCTCGCATGGCGTAGGTGGCGGTCACCATGGCGTCTGCGGCGGTACGGACGGCCGGGTCCGTGATGAGCAGGCGCAGTGACACGAGCGGGCGGGCGACTGCGGAGCGGGTCATGTGGGATTCGCTGCGGAGTTCCTCGTACCGCGTGGCTGGCGCGCCCTTGAGCCGGGCCCGGCCGCGCATCCACATGGCGCGGCGGTGGGCGGATATGGCGGTGGCGAGTTCGGTGACCGCGTTGAGTCGGTCGCGGCGTAACTGCCCATCGCGTGCGACGCGTTCGGCGCGGCCGGCGGTACGGAGCGAAAACCACCCGGAGGTGGCGGCACCCAGCAGGGTTCCGAGGATGGCGAGGGTGGTGGCGAGCATCGTTCCTCTGTGTTGAGTTGTGCTGGATGAGGGCGGCGTTCGGTACGCTCTGGACTGGTGGGCCGACCCGGTTGCTGCGGGTCGGCCCACCGGCGTCAGGGAGCGTCAGGGCTGGTGTCACGGGCTGGTGTCAGGGGGCGTGACACGTGCTCCCGTCTAGGGGTTTGGGTGTCACGGGGCCGTGACGGTGTCAGGTGTCAGGCGGGTGTCAGGGCGGGGACGATCCGCCACCGGCCGGTCTGGTTGGTCGGGGCCAGTCGGCCTTCGGCGGCGGCGTCCCGGAGCCGTGCGGAGACCCACGGGCGGCTGTAGCCGTTGGCGTCGCACCAGTCCATGAAGTCCTTCGGGCCGACCACCATCTGTCCGGCCGTCTCGAACTCGTCCAGGGCGCGGGCGAACAGTTCCCGTGCTTCGTCGGGGCTGGGCTTGCGGCCGGTGTCCTGGCCGAACATCGGGACGTCGTCCCCGTCCTGGACGGTGGGGAGGTCGTTCTCCGGGTCCATGGCCGCATCCTCCGGATCCATCAGGGAGCCGGTCGCCATGTCGTCGTCCTGGTCCGCGGGCACCTGCTGCTCCGTCTCGTCGGTGTCGGCGCGACGGCCGGTGTACGCGCGGCCCACGGCCGCCTTGGCGGCGCCGGCGGTGACCGGGTCGGCGGTGGCGCCGTTGCGCACGGCCCACTGGGCGAGCGTTTCCATGAGCGAGACGGCCTGGGTGGTGAACTGGCGGGTGCGGCCCGGCGATGCGTACCGCTCGGGGTCGATCCCGCCGGCCACGATGTAGCAGTAGCCGGGTCGCCGGTTGCCCCATGCCCCGGGGTGGGCGCCCTGGTCGATCACGGACTCCGGGAGGGAGAACCCCTCGTCACGGGCGTCGCAGCCGAGTGCGATCACGGACGGCAGGGAGGCCCGGGTGCTGGTGGACATCTGGTCGAAGGAGGGGCGCTGCAACGAGACGACCAGCGACACACCGGCTGAGCGGGCTTCCTGTGCGATGCCGGTGAACGCGTCGTCGCCCAGGGCGCGCAGGGTGTTCGCGGCCTCTTCCATCCAGGCGACCATGTAGGGCATGCCGGGGCAGCCGCACGGGGTGCGGTCGGGGCGGCAGGAGTGCGCCGGGTCGGTCTGCGTCTCCGCGGCCTGCGTGGTCCACTGCCGGTAGGAGTGCTTCCCGAGCCACCCGGTACGGGCAGGGATGACGCGCTGGAGCGCCTCCACCATGGCCTCTGTCCCGGCGCCCTGCTCGACGGCCCAGTCGTAGGCGGGAAGCAGCGGCCGGAAGTCCTGGAACGCCTTGGGGTCGGACAGCCACAGGATGACGTCGCGGCGGGACAGGATCTCCGTCTGAAGATTCAGGGCGGCGTCGCCCTTGCCGGAGCCGGTCCCGCCCGCGATCAGGAAGTGGCTGGCGTTGCGGCCGGCCTCCGGGTCGCCGGGCAGCCACACCACGAGCGGGGATCCGTCGTCGTACTGGCCGAGGACCAGCGGATCGGTGATCGAGCCGCCCGGGAGGGAGGGGCCGTCCCACTCCTGTGCCTGGCCGAGCATGTCCTTGGGGACGATGACCAGTTCGCCGCGGCGGGCCGAGTTGGGGTCGGGCTGGTAGCGCACCGCGGACTGCGGAAGGTCCAGTGCCGACGCGATCCGCACCAGGGCACGGGCCACATCGTCGTTGGTCTGCTCCCCGCCCTCCAGCGCCAGGTTGGCCGTGACGCGGTTCGGCTCGACCTGCGTCCGGCCGATCATGGCCTTGGCCAGGCCGACCTTGGCCAACAGGCTCTTGTCGCCGGACTCCGTGACCGGGGCACCGTCCGACGTGCGCAGCGCCATGCGGACGTTCCACGACAGGGCGAGCACCGCACCGCCCATGAGGTAGGTGTCGGGCAGGATCCCGGACAGCGGCCCGGCGAGCGCCGCCCCGGTCATCCACGCCGACCCGGCCGCCACGGTGATCGCGGAGTGCAGGCGGCGCTGGGCGCTGGTCTCCCGCCCGGCCCACCATGTCGCGCCGGTCAGGGCGACAGCGGACAGGGTCAGCCCGACACCGGCACCCACCGAATCGGCCCACAGCAGATGGGCACCGGACCCGGCGACGCCGACGCCGGCGACACCCAGCCACGGCGGCAGGTGCGGCTTGGCCCGGTGCAGGAGGTACGTGCTGATGGTGCCCTTGCTCGGCCAGCCGGTGTACTCATCGTTCTTCATCTTCTTCTCCGTCCTCTCCATATCGGATCCGTCCTGGTCGGCCCACCGGTCGGTCACTGCTGTGCCCAGTCCATCCGCCGCGGCTGCTGCGCCTTGCGGGCACGGTGACGGACCGCGTTGATCTCGCCCTCGTACTCCTGCTGGAAAGCGGCGTAGGTCGCGGCGGCGAGCTTGGCCGCGTTGCGCAGCTCGTCGGCAGCGCGCTGCATCTTCCGTGCGACCTTGAACGCGCGGATCTTCGCGCCGCCCATCCGGCCCTCCGGGTCCGGCACCGTGCTGAGCACGGCCTTCAGAATCTCCGCGCCCATGGCCACCTCGAACGAGAGCATCACGGCGGACGCGCGCAGGGTGTTGCAGTAGTCGCGGATCTGCGCCGGAGAGGAGAACTCCGGGGCGGGAAGCAGGCTCTCCGCGTGTGCCCGCGCCGCGGGGACCGTCGGGCCCTTCCGGCTGTTGTTCACGGTGACGTTGATCGGGGGTACGAATCCGCCGGCCAGCCCGCCGACGAAACCGCCGGCCGCCGCACCGGCGTTCGTGAACTTGTTTCCCTTGGGATTGCTGCTTGCCGTCACTGGCCTGTCCTCCGACATGTGGTGGTGCGGGCCGGTCTGTCCGGTCCTCTGCCGCCCCCGGGCCCGTGAGCCGGTACCGGGGACGACAGAGCACGGACGGTCAGCGGTTGTTGCGGACCTTGAGCGCGATCGTCAGACCGCCGCCGACCGCGGGAGCGGACGCGGCCACCATGGCGGCGACCTGGGCGAGCTGGAGCAGTACGGCGGCGGTGACCCACACGACCGCGCCCACACCGAACGCGCCCGCCAGGACCAGCGCCAGCGGACCGACAAACGAGCGCTGCTGCGGGTGGACGTGGACGACGACCACGGTCCGTGGATCGCTGCCAGCAGGGATCAGGTCCGCCGGGATGTGACCCGCGCTGATCTGAGCGTCAGGAGTCGGGGCACGCACGACATCTCCTCTCAGGTTGTGGGGTGGTACAGGAGTGCCCCGGGCCGGAGTCGAACCGGCGCCCTCGCGGCGAGACTGCCGGGGCTGTTGGGGTGGCAGGGGAGTTCAGGCGGCGCGCTGTTCTTCGAGATACGCGCACGTCACGCACATGCCGAGGGACGTCGGGATGCAGTAGCCCGCGTCCGTCCGGCACTCGGGACAGGTGCGGCGGGTGAGCATCGCCTTGGCGAGTGCGGCGGCGCGGCCCGGGGTCATGGGCCGGACCGGCAGAGCGCGGTCGAGGCGGTAGAGGTAGGCCACCCGGATTGCGGGGGGACTGCCGGGACGCCTGTAGCGGTTGGAGAACCACAGGAGTTGCGCGGCGGCGTCCTGTCCGCCGGGACGGAGTCCTTGTGCGCGGAGCTGCCGACGGGTGGCCAGGCCGGGCGGGGCCATGCGGAACAGGTAGGTGGGGATGCCGTGCAGGTCCCCGTCGGGGTCCCAGAACCTGTCCGCCATCACGCGACCGCCACGGTGTCATCCTGACGAGAACCGGTAACGGCGTTGTCGGCGGTGTGGTCGTCGCGGGCTTCCTTGCAGCGGGCCGCGACCCAGCCGGCGGACCATCCGGTCGCGTCGACCATCTGCCGCTGCGTGACTCCCTCGGACAGGCCCACGACGATCAGCGCGCGGGCCTCTTCCTCGCTCATGCGCCGCTCGTCACGGCCGGTCTGCTCACCCGTGCTCACGGGCGAGTGCAGCCGCTCACGAAGCTGAGCGGTCTCCTTCTCCAGCCGCTCACGCTCCGCCCTTTCCGCGGCTTCCCGACGCTCGCGTGCGGACCTCCGCTCGGCCTCGGCGCGCTCGCGCTCACGGACTGCTCGCGCCTGCTCATCGAGCTTCAGCTGACGCTCACGTGCGACCCTCTGGCGCTCGCGCTCCTCTTCGCGTTCGGCCGTCTCACGGGCCATCCGCGCGGCGTGGTCGCGCTCCTCACGGGCGATCCGGGCCTTGTGCTCGCGCTCCTCCCGGGCCTCTCGAGCAGCCCGCTCACGTTCCTCGCGGGCGGCCTTTTCGGCCCGTTCCTGTGCTTCCTGCGCGGCCTGCCGTTCGGCTTCCCGCTCCTGCCGGGCGAGCTGTTCCCGCTCGCGGTGAGCGGCTTCCTGAGCGGCGTGAGCAGCGGCCTGCTCACGGGCGATCCGGTCCAGCGCCCGACCGATCGCACGCCGGTAGGCGAGCCCCGCCTCGGCGGTGACGATCAGCAGAAGCGGCGCCACGGCGTGCACCGCGACGCCGACCAGGTCCCGCTTGAGCGCGCTGTCCCCCACATTGAGCAGCAGAGTCATGGCGCCCGTGAGCCACCGCAGTACGGCCGGCCAGCGCCCACCGGACCCACCGAGCCGGGAGACGACGGAGTCCAGCCGGATCACGATGACCACGGCCGCGTCCACCACCAGCGGCAGGACCGGCGCCGTCAGCTCCCAGCCCTCCGGTGTCACCCGCTGAACCAGCGGCGTAACCGTCAGGACAGAGAAAAGGACAGCCCCGGCGGTGATGGCCCAGGTTCCCGCCGACAGGACCCGCTCCGCGGAACGGATCTGATCGTCAGTGACAGCGACGGGATTCATGCCAGCGCACCCCCCACCGCGATCACAGCGGCCACGATCAGCAGCGCACCGGCCACGCACGTCAGGTCGACCGCGCGGCGCAGACCGGCGAACTTGACGACCGCGATCCGCGACAGCTCCGCGATGTGCTGCGCCCGCCGCTCCTCGGCCAGGTCGCTGCGGACCTCATCGGCGGTGAGCGTCGCCCACCGGGGAAAACCCACCGGCCGGTCGCCACCCAGGTTCGGGCGGACCGCCCGCAGCAGAACCGCCGCGGCAGCGACCAGCAGCACCACGCCCGCCCCGCCCACCACGTATGCGGCGACCGGAAGGGGGATGTCCTTGGCGACAGTCCACACACTGGCCAGCAGGGCACCGACGAACGCCAGCAGTAAGCCGGTCTTGTTGTCGGTCCGGGCGATCTCCGCCTTCACCTCCGCATGAGCAGCGGTCAGGCGGGTGTCCAGGGCACTCACTCGGCACCCCCCACGTGGTCGGGGTGCGCGGTGTATCCGGTCAGACGGAGGCGGGCGCCGGCGTAGTCGCCCCACACGGTCAGGACCCGTGTCCGCCCGCCGCTCTGCTCGCCGTAGGCCACCGTGCCGGAGTCGATGCCGAGGGCCGACCGCCACGCCTCGAACGCGGCGAAGTCCCCGTGGAACGACAGCTCCAGCCGGTTGGGGAAGATGGTGGAGACCCCGACGCTCGCGGCGGGCAGGGTGGGGAAGTCCGCGGCGAGCAGCCGCAGGGCCGCGAGCGGCGCGGCGATATCGGTCATCGTCGGCGTGCTCATGCCGCTGCTCCGTTCCGCAGCGGCCGGCGCCGGGCCGTAGCCCGGGACAGCGGGACGACGTTGAACAGGTCCGGGGCGAACGCCTCGATCGCCTCAGCCGCGACCTGACTCACCCGGTCCGGGAGCTCCGGCTCATCCGCGAGGATGTCCCGGGCCGCGTCCATGCGCGCGGCCCGCTCCATCTCACTCTCACCCTCGACACCCAGCCACAAGTCCAGCGGGGTACCGAGCGCCAGTTCCACGAACTCTCCGGGCGTGACAGCCGTATGACCGGCAACAATGATCCTCATGGGTCGTGCACTCTCCTCAGAAGGTGGGAACGGCCCAGACCAGCGCCCCCGGAGTTGCAGCTCCGGGGGCGCACGCCGTTCGTGGGGTGGTTTCAGTTGGTTCCGGCGTTGTCCCGGCTCCGCTTGTTGGCCTCAGCGACCTTGCGCCGCATCTCGGCTGCCTCTGCTTCTGTCAGACTGCTGATCACAGGTCCCTCCAGTTCAGGTGCCTGTACTGCGCCGCCCGGAGTTACCGCTCCGGGCGGCGCGCTCGTTGGAACCAGCGAGATTGTCCGGCTCCCCTCAACCCCGCCCGTACGAGCCCCGCGAGGGACCCGGACGGGCGGAGGAGGCAACCGGCCGCAGCACTGCTGCGCAGGTAGACCCGACCCGCGACTCACCGGCTGTCCCGGTGCGCTAAGCGGCGGATCAGGTGATGACGCGATGGGCTTGCCGAAGTGCCGGTCCAGCACAGCGGCGCCTACCTATGTCGGCGGATCACGAGAACCTCCGGGATCAGGAGGGAAGAAGGGGCAGGGCTTCTACGGGCGGACCGTTGCCACGGCCGGCCAGTCCCGAGCCTCGAAGTCGGGCGCGCCATCGTCGCTGCTCTGGCGCGGTAGCAGGGCGGTCGTGCCGGGTGGCGCCCCCGAAGGGACGTTCTCCAGAGCCAGCACGTCAAGCACCGCCACGAACGTCACCCGGTCGTCACGGGGGGCGAACCTCACCCGGCCGCCCGCGGGGACAGGGACTCTCACCCCATCTTGATTCACTGTTCAGTTCTCAAAGAGCGACCGCTTCCTTCGGGCTCACTCCCGTTCGTTGCCGGGGCCCTCCGGGCGTTCGAAGCAGCCCAAAGAGGGCCTCTCCGGATGTGCATCTCGCTGTGGACTTCCGTCCGATGCGGTACCTGTATTACAGGTCCTACACAGTGTCCTCGTCAAGTCACGCAGCGAACTTCTCGGGATTCGCACCGGGACTTCCTGGCGCACAATCAGAATCGCCCCAGGTGAGGGGCGTTGTTCACCCCGTACGTGGACAGCTCGAAGTCATCTGGCTACCTTCAAGAGGTCCCTAGACGTCCCATCGGAGGTGGAGATGTCCAACGAGTGCTTACGGTCGGCCCTTCTCGCACAGGGCATGACCGTGCAGGATCTGGCAGACGCAATCGAGGTCAACCCCAAGACGGTTGAGCGCTGGATCACTCAGGGGAAGGTGCCGTACCGGCGGCATCAGTACGCCACCGCTTCCCTGCTCAAGGTCGACGTGACGACTCTCTGGAGCGACGACAGGGCGGTCGGCAGCGCGTCGGATCTGAGCAAAGCGGAGATCGTCACGGTCTACCCGCACCGGCACATGGTGCCGGCGGGACTGTGGCGAGACATCTACTCGCGTGCGGAAACACACCTTGACGTGCTCGTGTACTCCGGCCTCTGGCTGTCGGAGGATCCCCTGTTTCATGAGCTGCTTAAAGAGAAGGCGCAAGGCTCGGCCCAGGTCCGCATCCTGCTTGGCGAGCCCGGTTGCGCGGCGGTTGAGCAGCGGGGCATAGACGAAGGCCACCGCATCATGGACGGCAAGATCCGCAACGCCCTGGTGAACTATCGGCCGCTCTTCACCAGCCACCCCGATATTGGGTTCCGGCTCCATGATGCGACGCTCTACAACTCACTCTTCCGCTCCGATGACGAGATGCTCGTCAACACCCACGTCTACGGCGTCGGTGCGTACATGGCGCCCGTGCTCCACCTGCGACGACTCCCCGGCGGCGGGCTCTTCGACACGTACGCGAATAGCATCGAACAGACCTGGGCAGGCGCACGCCCGGTCGCACACCACGACATCACGGGAGCATGAGCATGGGCCGTATCGATTACCTCCACGATCCCGCCGCGCCGCCTGCCAACTCCGTCGTCCCGTCCGTCGTGGCGTTCGTCCAGAACGAGGCGGGCGAGGTGTTGGTGATCCGCCGTTCCGACAACGGCCGTTGGGCACTCCCGGGCGGTGGCCACGACACCGGGGAGTCCATCAGCGACACCGTGGTGCGCGAGGTGTGGGAAGAGACCGGGATCAAGGCTGAAGTCATTGACATGTCCGGGATCTACACCGACCCCGGGCACGTCATGCAGTACGACGACGGTGAGGTGCGCCAGCAGTTCAGCATCTGCTTCCGGGCCCGGCCGGTCGGCGGTGAGATCCGTACGAGCGACGAGACGACTGACGTCCGGTGGATCGCGCCGGAGGACCTATCGGGTTTCGACATCCACCCCACCATGCGCTTGAGGATCGACCACGCGATGGACCAGGCCCGGACTGCGCCCTACATCGGCTGACGGGCCGTACTGGCGAGCCGTACGAGCACCCGTGACGTGCTCGCCAGGATCTCCGGTTCGGCTCGCCGGATGAACGTACCAATGAGGCTGTCGGCGCCGTACCGCCCGGCGATTTCGTTCACCCGGTCCACGGGATTGGTGGGGGTGCCGTCGGGGGTGGTGTTCATGTCGCAGTAGCAGAGCGCATCGTTCAGATGCGCGCTCTCGCGAGGGAACTCGCTCTCCAGCTCATCCCGTAGCCCCCGGGCTTCCGCCTCCATCCATGAGCACGAGTGATGGGCGACCAGGCGAACGACCCGTTCGTCCGCGCGGGGCACCTCCCGGAGGTAGCGCGCACCATCGAGCGGGTGGAACCCGGTTTTGGCGACGTCGGGCGAGTAACCGATGTCGTGCAGCACAGCCGCGGCCTCCATGAGGTCGGCGTCCGTCCCGAGTACCGGGGCGATCGACCGCGCACGGTCGGCCACCCCCAGCGAATGGGCCCACCGGCGTGGCAGTGCCTCGGCAAGGAGTGACTCTGCGAGCGGGTAGGCCCATGCGGTCAGTTCGTTCGTGCTCAAGGTTCGGGACGCTCCTCTCGGTCGGGCAGGGCCCGTACGGTTCGCGGCTTCCCCTGCCGGGACTCCGACAGCAGACCCGCGGCTTCCAACTTGTTCAGTACCGTCGCCACCGTGGGGCGTGCCACTCCGAAGCGCTTGCTCAGCTCGGACGCGCTCGGGAACGGCTGGCCCACCTTCAGCTCGTCGCTCACGAACACCTCAGCGATCCGATCGGCCAACGGTCGGCGGTCGGTGTGGTCCGAGCCTCTGAGCACACGCCAGCGCCCCCCGGGAACGGGTTCGGCGACCCCCGCGTCCCGCAGCACGCCAAAGGCCCGGAGTGCCACCCCACGGGAGATCCCAAAGTCCCTCATGAGATCCGCGGCGGACGGTAGGTGCGTCATCCCTGTATCAACTTCGATCCGGGCCCTCATAGCGTCCGCGATCTTCAGGAAAGTGCCCCGAGGGCTGGCTTGTTGCGACACCCGCTCTCCTCTCTTTTGACCGCTTTTTCGGTCACGTCAAGCTCTTGACGTTGGCGTTCTCGGTCCCATCGACCGGTTAACTAGTCAAGCGTCCCATGCGTGACCACCTCAGCGTCTAGGCCCAACGGAGCGGGCTGGACCTGCCATGCCTTACTGCGCCGGGCTGTGCCCCCTACCACGCGCTGGCCAACCCCACCGACATTGAGTGACGAACCTGTCCGTTTGAATCGCCCGACAACGTGAGGGGTTGATCGTTCGTGGGGACCCAGTCCAAGTGCGGAGCGCCGACGAAGGCCGGAGGGAGCTGTCGACGGTTGGCGATGGTGGGCACGTCGCGCTGCCAACTGCATCAGGGGGAGTGGTCGGCATACGGCGTGGCCAAGCGCAAGGCTGACGAAGCCAAGAAGAAACTCAAGCAGCGACGGAAGAAGTAGGTGGCCACGGCCCGTACGCGCGGCCGTCTGTGGGCCGTACGAGGGTGACCGGCAACGGCCAATGAGGACGAACGACGACCAAGAGGGCTCGGTGACGGCCGAGCCTTCTTGGTACGTCTGGCCTGCTACACCCAGGTGTCGAACCGCATCCTGCTGCGCCCAGAGTCGATCGGGGTCGGGGTGCCGGTGTAGAAGCTCTCCGAGCCTCAGGGGGAGAGATCGTGTGAGCGGCGTGTGAGAACGACGGGCCACAGGTCATCGACACGCGTTTGCCAAGGTCAGAGAGGCATTGCCACGCTACGCGATCATGCCCTCCGGAGCCGTGTGCGCAGGTTCGAATCCTGCCGGGGGCACTCCGGAAAAAAAGCTCCTGACCTGCAGAAATACAGGTCGGGAGCTTTTGCATACCTGCCAAACGCACACAGTCTGTTGACCGTTGCCGTCCAGCGGGATGTCCGTGCCGGCCGGGATCTGGCCATCGAGGAACAGCGACAGTTCCTCACGCGTCGCCAGGCCGAAAAGTCTGTGAGGGGCCGTCAGTCCGGCTCATGTGTTCCCAGGGTGCCGGCCTTGCGTACCTGGGTCAGCCACCTCGTCAACTCGGATCGCGGTTCAGAGGTTTGATCCGTCTGTATGCGGCGACTGTAGCGGCGCGCGACCGTGGGGCGCCGTGGATCACAGCACCGGTCCGGTGACCTCCACTCTCCTCCCGGCCGAGCACCACCGCCCCGAAGCCGACGCGAGCTCCGTTCCGGGCCCGGGGGAGGATCGGCGGTAGGATGGATGGCATGAGCGAGCCTACCGGCAAGTATTCGATCACTATGCCTCGCGACATCGCGGAAGCGGCCAAGGCCCGCAGCGGCCCGTCCGGGCTGTCTGCCTATGTCGCCGCAGCTGTTGCCCGCCAGATCGAACGCGACAACCTCAACGAAATCATCACCGTCGCGGAAGCCGAGCACGGCCCCGTCACGGACGACGAGGTCCAGGCGCTGCGCGACCAGCTCCACCAGGCCCGCAGTCGGCAGACCGAGCAGATGCGCGGCGGGACGAGCGCCGCATGAGTCGCTCTCCCGCCGCCCCCGGCGGCACCCTCGTCCTGGACAGCGAGGGCCTGGCCAAGGCAGTCCTGCGGGACCGCACCGTTACCGGATGGCTTGCTCTGGCCCGCGCCGACGATCTGCGGGTGATCACCTCCGCGGCCACCCTGGTGGAGGCCGTCCACCCCCGGATCAACCGTCCCGCGCTGGAGTGGACCCTCTCCCGCCTCGTGGTGGAACCCGTCACCGAGCCGATCGCCCGCCACGCCGCCGCCCTCCTCGCCGACGCCGGTTTGCACGGCCATAAGTACGCCATCGACGCCATGCTCAGCGCCACCGCCCTCGCCGCCCCCGGACCGGTCACAGCCCTGACCTCCGATCCCGAGGATCTCACCGCGCTGTGCGGCGGACGTGTCACTGTGATCAAGATCTGACCTGGCGGACTCCTCGATCACATGACCGTTGGCCGCAACCCCTGGGGCGGCGCTGGTCCTCCGTCGGCATCTCCCCGGACGGGTCAACGGCGTCGGCCGGCGTATGGGTCAAGTCCATGGCGACGCGCGAGATATGGACCGAGCTTGTTGCGAAAACGACGGATCGTGCTCTTGAGCGGATTTTGCCTTATGTGAAACGGAATGCGGGAAAGGCTGGGGCGGAGAAGATGGTCGTAAGGTTCACCTTTTCCGGAATCGGGGACTGCTGTCTTGTGTTGTCCCTTCCTTGTACGGTCGTCGCGGGGATCCTTGGGGCGTAGGGGGGATCTCAGGGGTAGAGGCCGGCCCGGAAGGTGAACGAGACGAGTTGCGCTCGATCACGTGCGCCGACCTTTGTCATGGCCCGCACGGCGTGTGTCTTCACGGTGAACGGTGAGACGTGCAGCTGGGCCGCGATCTCGTCGTTGCCGAGACCGCTTGCGACGAGCACGATCACGTCCCGTTCCCTGGGGGTCAGAGCGTCGAAGCGGCGCAGTAGTTCCTGGTCGATCACCGGGGGCGGGCTGTCGGTCATGTGACCGATGAGCGCGGCCGTCGCGGCGGCGGACAGCGCGCCGCCACCGCCGACGACCTCGGTGATTCCGGCGACGAGTTCAGCGGGGCTCACGGTTTTGCTCAGGAAACCGTTGGCGCCCGCGCGGAGGGCGGCGAGAACGATGTCGTCCTGGTCGAAGGTGGTCAGCACGATCACCCGCACCTTTTCGGGTGGGTGCTCCTTGCGGATCCGGCGGGTGGCCTCGACACCGTCGATACCGGGCATCCGGATGTCCATCAGGACCAGGTCGACGGGGTGGGCTCGCAGGAAGGGGACGGCCTGGAGTCCATCGGAGAGATCACCCACGACAACGAGACCCGGGTCGAGCAGAAGCATCGCCCGGATGCCGGCCCTTATGTCGTCCTGGTCGTCGACGATCAGAATGCGCGTCATCGGACAACGGCTCCCAGGGGGCTGAACTCCGCACGGACCCGGAATCGCCCGCCGTCACTGTCGATCGTCAGCCGCCCGCTGGAGGACTCGACGCGTTCGCGCATTCCCACCAGTCCGAGTCCGCTGCCCGGGTCGGAGCCGCGTGGTGGATGACCGACGCCGTTCTCCACGGTGACGCAGATCCTGCCGTCGCGCTCGCGTATGTCCACCGTCGCCGTCCCCTCTCCGTGCCGGTAGGCGTTTGTGAGTGCTTCTTGAACGACCCGGTAGACCGTCACACCGACGCTGGGCTCCACGAAAACGGCGGGGATGTCGATGGAGGGCCGCACATCGAGACCGATGCTCTCGAAAGAGGCGATAAGTCCTTCGAGGCCGCTCAGCGCCGGGATCGGCCGGAGCGCCTCGTCGTCGGAGATGTCGTCCTCGCGACGCAGGAGGGTGAGGATCCGCTGCGTCTCGACAACGACGGTTCGGGCGCTGGACCTGGCCGAGACAAGGGCCTGGCGGGACGATTCGGAGCCTTCGGGAAGCCCGATCTCCGCGACACCGAGATGCAGGCTCAGCATCGCGACCTGGTGGCCGATGACATCGTGGAGATCCCGGGCGATACGGAGCCGTTCCTCGGTCACCCGCCGGGTGGCTTCGATCTCACGGGTCGCGATGGCGCTTTCGGCCCGTTCCTCCAGAATCCACCAGTGGTCTCGGTGGATACGGAGCGCGCCCCCGGTCGCCCCTCCGGCTATGGCCGAGAAGAGGGCGGCGGCGCCCACGACCGCTCCGCCACGGAATCCCCCCAGCGTCATGTACGCGCCTAGGAAAGACGCCGCCACGACGACGGTTCCGACCAGCGGCTGCTTTCCCCTGAAGGTGATCGAGAACAGCACGAGCACCGCCATCATCCACACCGACAGCGGATCCTGGCCCACCGCCGTGACGGCGAAGGACGCCCCGCTCGTCACGATCAGTCCTGCCCACGGCTTCCACCAGGAGAGGGCGACACCGCCACCGGCGAGCAGTACGGAGAGGACCGTCGGCCAATCCGATCCCCTCAGGATCGCCGCCACGATCTGACCGGTGAACACCAGCGCGGCCACCGCATAGGCGACGCGGTGGAGCAACTCGGGGCGGCGGATCCACAGGGGTGTCGCGGGCCCGCCCTGATCGTTCTGTGCCTTGACCATGACCTGATTCTCGTTCGCGCGTGCCGAGGCCGTGTACTTCGGACGATGTACATGGCGAACCTACTTCCACCGGGGAGCGGGAGAACTACTTCGTTCGAAGTACACGGCCCTGCCCGAGGACGCCGAGACTCCTCAGCGAGGCGACCGCCTCACACCATCACGCAGGGACACCCCATGACTCGGACCACCGCACCTTCGACGACCACGACGGCCCCTTCCCGGCGCCGGTCCTTCCGGCGCAGCGCCGTCATCGCGCTGTCGGCACTGACCCTCGCCGCGATCCCGATCGCCGCACACGCCGTGAATACCCGCCCAGCGGCGACCACCACAGCCGCCCACGCGGCGGGCGCCACGACCCACGACCGCCCGAAGCCGACGGTCGTGCTGGTGCACGGCGCGTTCGCGGACGCTTCCGGCTGGGACGGCGTCGTCACCCGGCTGACCCGCGCCGGCTACCCCGTCCGCGCTCTGCCCAACCCGCTGCGGGGACTGGCCTCCGACAGCGCTTACATCCACAGCTTCCTCGACACCATCCCGGGCCCGGTCGTGCTGGTCGGGCACTCGTACGGCGGCGCGGTCATCACCAACGCCGCGGCCGGCGAGAAGCAGGTGAAGGCTCTGGTGTACGTGGCCGCCTTCGCTCCGGACTCCGGCGAGGACCTCGCCGCCCTGAACGCCCGACCGGTCGCCCATCCGGCGCCGCCGCTGCCCGCACAGCCGGTCCCGTACACCCTTCCGGGCGGTGGTTCCGGTCTGGACCTCTACCTCGACCCCGCGAAGTTCCGGGCGGCGTTCGCGGCGGACGTCCCGGCGAAGACCGCCGTTCGGATGGCCGCCGGGCAGCGGCCGATCGATGCCACCGCGCTCGCCGGCGTCACTCCGGAAGCGGCCTGGCGCACGGTCCCGTCCTGGTACCTGGTGGCCAAGCAGGACCGCGCCATCTCTCCCGACCTCGAACGCTTCATGGCGGCGCGCGCCCATGCGCGGGTGACCGAGATCAACTCTTCGCACGCGGCGATGGTCAGCCACCCGGACGCCGTGACCAAGCTGATCGAGGCCGCCGCCCGCGCCACCGACTGACCTCACCCGGCCGCGACCTCACCCGGCCGCGCAATCCGGTCACGACCCCACCCAGCCAGCCACCCACCCCACCCACTCCACCCAGCCACGACTGCGCCCGGCCGGGCGCTCAGGCGCCCGGCCGCAGCTCGCGCGAGACACCAGCTCGGCCGCCACGTCCCCGATACGACGATTCGGGGCGACGATCACCAAGGGGAGACCCCATGACCCGGACCGCCATACCTTCGACCACGACCACGACCCCGATCACGACGACGCCCTCCGGGCTCCGATCGCTCTATCTGATCCGAGTCGTCTTCTCCCTGATCTGGGTGGCACTCGTCCTCGCGACCTCCGCCTCGCTCGTGTCGAAGGACGAACCCACGGTGATCGCGGCCGTGCTGCTCGTCATCTACCCCCTGTGGGACGCCATCGCCACGCTCCTCGAACGTCGCATGGCCGGCACCGGCACCGGCACCGGCACTGACATCGGCACCGGCTCCGGCTCCGGCTCCGGCTCCACGAGCCGTGTCACCGCCGTCAATATCGCTCTCGGCCTCGCCACCACCATCGGGATGATCGTCGCCGTCTTCTCCACCATCGGCTCGGCCCTTCTCGTCTTCGGTATCTGGGCCCTTCTGTCCGGAGCGATCCAGCTCGTCGTAGCGATCCGGCGCCGGCGCACCGTCGGCGCCCAGTGGCCCATGATCATCAGCGGTGGACAGTCCGTCCTCGCCGGCGCCGCCGTCGCCGCCATGTCCGCCTCGGCGACGAGCGGCCTGTCCACCGTCGCCGGATACTCGGCTTTCGGTGCCTTCTGGTTCCTCGTGTCCGTCATCGCCCTGGGTATCCGCGGCCGGAGCGGCCGCTGACGCGGGCCGAGCCGCGCGCCTGTCGCCAGGGAGGAAATCGGCGCCGGAGAGCGTGGTCGCGTCAGAGTCTGACGCGCGCGGCGACGGGCAGGTGGTCGCTTCCTGTGGCGGGCAGTGTCCAGACATGGGTGACGGACGCCGCTCGGGTCAGGATCTGGTCGATCCGTGCCAGGGGGAAGGACGCGGGCCAGCTGAGCGCGAATCCCGAAGCGGGCGGGGTCAGCCGTGAGGTGACCGGGGCCAGGCCGCGGTCGTCCACCGTGCTGTTGAGGTCCCCGAGCAGAATCACCTTCTCCAGTGGCTCGGCGGCCAGCGCCGCGCCGAGAAGATCGGCGCTCTCGTCCCGCCATGCCGAGCCGAATCCCGTGGTCAGGCCGAGGCGGACCGAGGGCAGGTGGGCGACGTATACGGCGATATCGCCCTGAGGCGTTCTGGCGGTCGCCCTCAGTCCCCGGTCCCAGCCGCTCCCGATTCCCTCCGGCTTGATGTCCACGCGCCGGATGTCGACGAGCGGATACCTCGACCACAGACCGACCGTTCCCATGGCCGTGTGGTGGGGATACTCCGGCGTCAGGACCGCTCCGAACTCGGGCCTGGCGGAGGGCGTCAGTTCCTCCAGGGCGATGAGATCAGCCCGGACCTCAAGCAGCTTTCTCGCGGTGCCCGACGGATCGGGATTCACATCGCTGACATTGTGCTGGAGCGCGGTGATGTCGTATTCCGGGCCGGACCGGGAGAGAAACAGACCGCCGAAGAGGCCGAACCACGCCACCACGGGCAGCAACAGCACAGGCAGTACGGCGGCGGCCGAACGGCGCACCAGCGCCAGCCCCATCAGTACGGGGACAGCCAGTCCGAGCCAGGGCAGAAAGGTCTCCAGGAGACTGCCCGCACGGCCGACCGTATTGGGTACGGCGGAAGGGAAGATCAGCAGGCAAGCCGTCAACAGGGAGAGGAGAACGAAAACGGGTCTCCAGATTCCGCCGCCGGGCGGGACTTCGCCGCCGGGCGACGGCCGACGGGACTCCGCCGCTCGCGCCCCCGATGCCGTACGGTCCGCCCGCCGCATCGTCCACTCCCGCACCCGCATCCGCACCCCATCGACCTCGTTCGGCATCGTTCGTGTCGCGGCCACCGGCACGATGGCGCACCTTGCGACGACGCGGGGGGCACTTGTCCGGTTCCCGGTCCGCGCCGCTCCTGACGGCCGCGGGCGAAAAGGCCCATTCCGCTCCCGCTACCAGGTGGTGAGGTCCACCAGGCGGGAGCAGTGGGGGTCGGTGCCGGCCGCCGTCATACGTTCCTCCTCGGTGATCAAGGACGGCAGAGCCGCGAGCAGGGCGGTGAGGGCGCCGGACGGGCGGACGTCGGCGGCGATCACGCCGGGGATGTCCTCGGTGTCGAGGTAGAGGCGCAGCAGGTCCTGCTGGAGGAACAGGAAACCGCGCAGGCGCGGGTCCGGCTGCTCCTCGGTGAAGGGGCAGGCGACGCCGCGCAGGATGGTCAGGGCGTTGTCGTCAGGGGTGGCAGCGGTCCCGTCCACGGCCGCCGGATTCACCCGGACGAGGGTCATACCCATCACGGTGCTGACGCTGTCGCCGGAATAGAGACGCGTGCCGGTGTGCAGGGTGCGCAGCATGCCGGTGATGTCGCCCGCGGTGACGGGATCGTCGTCCAGGCGCAGGGGGATCTCGTACGCGGTCAGCCGGTCCGGGGTGTGGTCGGGGCCGGCGCCGGTGACGACCCGGACGGCCTCGGCGGGCGGTGGTACGGGAAGGACGCCGCGGATGTACAGGGTGCCGGTGAACGGCGCGTGGATGTGGTGAAGCAGCAGCCGGGTGATGTCCGCCTGCTGCTCCGCGGTCTCTTCATCCATGGAGGTCACTCGTTGATCCAGTTGGGGCACTTGTTCGTGCCCTTGCAGTAGGCGGTGATGACGCCGATCTTCTGCCCGGCACCGGCGTCGTACCGTCCGTCGGATGTCCTGCGCGCGTACTGGGCGATGACGATGATCTTCACCTGGCGGCCGGAGCTGAGAGCGTAACCCCAGTATTCGAGCCGGGCGCCGTTCTTCTTGTCGACCTTGCCGGCGAGGGCCGCGTCGACGATCGCGCACTTTCTGATGTTGTGCTTGCCCGAGAAATGATTCCACCCGAGTTCATGATTGCCCACGCGGGTGGGAATGACCCTGCCCTCCGGGTCGGTCTGCTCGCACTTGGCGTTCTTGTTCCAGTACGGGGCCGCGTACGCGGGCGTGGCGGGGCCGGTGAGGAGAGCGGCCGCCGTGACGGTCGCCGAGACGAGAGCCGTGATCATCTTCATGACCCCACCATGGCACCTGGCGCGACGGTGCGTCACGGCCTGTCACACCAAGTAATGAACGGGAAGGGTTCCGGCCCGCTGGCCCGCTGCCCCCGTCTCATGCGCGGCACGGGACGGGGGCGGCGCGTCGGACCGTCCGTCACTCCTCGATGCGGATGGCGAGCGCGGGGCAGACGGCTGCGGCATGGCGGGTGTCGGCGGCCTGTTCGGCCGGGGGGTTGGGGTCGAGGAGAACGGCGATGCCGTCCTCGTCGCGTTGGTCGAATACATCCCCGGCGGCGACGACGCACTGTCCGGAGGCGACGCACTTGTCCTGGTCGAGGGTGACTTTCATGGGGTCTCCTTGGTGGTCCTGTTCCGCGTCGGCCGTCGGGCCGTCGGTCTGTCGGGCGGTCAGGGTGGCGGGGTGGTGCGGGGCCGGGGTGGTGCGGTGGGTCACCAGGTGACGGGGAGTTCGTAGACGCCGTAGACGGATCCGTCGTGTTTGAAGGGGATTTGGTCGAGGGTGGTGGCCAGCCGGAGGGTGGGGACGCGGCGGTAGAGGGTGCTGTAGACGATCTGGAGTTCGAGGCGGGCCAGGGGCTGGCCGAGACACTGGTGTACGCCGAAGCCGAAGGCGATGTGGTGGCGGGCGTCGCGTTCGATGTCGAGGCGGTCGGGTTCCGGGAAGGCGTCGGGGTCGCGGTTGGCGATGTCGTTGGCGATGATCAGGCCGTCGCCCGCGCGGATGCGCTCACCGGCGATGTCGATGTCCTCCAGTGCCACCCGGCGTCGGCCGTTGTGGACGATGTTGAGGTAGCGCAGCAGTTCCTCGACCGCCGAGGTGACGAGCGCGGGGTCGTCGGTGTCGCGCAGAAGGGCGAGCTGGTCGGGGTGTTCGAGGAGGGCGAGTGTGCCGAGCGCGATCATGTTCGCGGTGGTCTCGTGTCCGGCGATCAGCAGCAGCACGCCCATCTGGGCCGCTTCCTGCCGGGTCAGCTGCCCCTCCCGCACCCGCTCCGCCAGACCGGACAGCAGATCGTCGGCGGGGGCGGCGAGCTTCTCGCCCATGAGTTCGTCGAGATAGGCGTTGAGCGCGCGTATGGCGGTGAGTCGCTGCTCGGGTTCGGTGTCGCGGTTGATGACGATCTTGCTGTTGTCCTGGAAGAAGTCGTGGTCGGCGTAGGGGACTCCGAGCAGTTCGCAGATCACCAGGGAGGGCATGGGCAGGGCGAACGCTTCGACCAGGTCGGCCGGCTTCGGACCGGCCAGCATGGCGTCGATCAGCTCGTCGACGATCTTCTGGATGGCCGGCCGCATCGCCCGCACACGCTTGATCGCGAAGGGCGCCGTCACCATCCGCCGCAGCCGCGCGTGCTCGGGATCGTCCTTCAGGATGAAGCTGAGGGACGCGCCGTCGGGGGAGACCGGTCCTTGGCTCGGGTAGCCGGGGCGGGTGATGTCGGAGCTGACCCTGGGGTCGGCGAGCAGCGCCCGCTGTTCGGCGTACCGGGTCACCAGCCACGGGGTGCTGCCGTCCCACAGACCGACCTTGGTGAGCGGGGCCTTCTTCTGCTGGGCCATCGCGGTCGGGGGCGGATCGAAGGGGCAGCCCGCCGCCCTGGTCATCGGGAACTCCGGTGTCCCGGAGGGGCTTTCGCCGACGGGAAGATCGACCGTGTCGGTCATCATGCGCTCCAAGGGGCTGTCCGCGACTTTCTCGCGGTCGGTGGGGGTTGGTTGTCATGGGCAACTGTGGGCCGCGTGGGCGCTCGGCCGTAGGACAGTCGGCGCCCGTAGGTGTCTGTCAGCTCAGTGCGGGGGTGGGTGCTGACGGGGGTGTGGGTGCGTCGGTGGGGTTGGGGTGGGTGAGTGTGTCGTTGAGGTGCTGGCGGTGCTGGCGGGTTTGTTTGGGCATGTTCCAGCCGAGGAGGCCGGTGGTGCGGCCGTCGTGGGTGTAGCGGGCGACGAAGCGTCCGGTGGTGGGGTCGCCTTCGATGACGGTCATGCGGGCGTGGGCGGGGAGTGTGCCGTGGACCTGGATCTTCGTGCCGAACTGGTCGGTCCAGAAGTAGGGCACGGGGGTGTAGGGCTGTGCGGCGCCGAGGATGTTCGCGGCGACGGCGGCGGCCTGTTCGGCCGCGTTGGTACGGTTCTCCAGCCGTACCAGTGCGCCGAGGCCCTGGTGGTGCCAGCGTGCGACATCGCCAACCCCGTACACCCCGTCGGCGGCGCGGCAGTACGCGTCGCAGACCAGTCCGCGCTCCAGCCGCAGGCCGCTGTCCGCCAGCCAGCCGGTGACGGGATCGGCTCCGACCGCGACCACGACCAGGTCCGCGGGCACCTTCTCGCCGCTCTCCAGCACCACCCCGGCCACCCGGCCGCTAGCGCCGGTGAGTCCGCGCACGGCGTGGCCGGGCCGCAGCCGTACCCCCCGCTCTGCGTGGAGTGCCGACAGCAGCGTGGCCGCCTCGCCGCCGAGCTGGGGTGTCATCAGGGCCGGTCCGGGTCCCACGAGTGTGACGTCCAGGCCCATGTCCCGGGCGGTGGCGGCGATCTCGGCGCCGAGGACCCCGTCGCCCACCACCACCGGAGACACCGATTCCAGCAGTCCGGCGCGCAGTGCCGCCGCGTCGTCGAGGGTGCGCAGCACATGGACGCCGGCCAGGCCCGTCTGGCCCGGGAGGGTGCGGGGGGAGGTTCCCGTCGCGACGACCACCGTCCCGGCCCGCAGGGTCCGGCCCGAGGCCGTGCGCACCGCCCGCCCCGGCACGTCCAGGGCGAGGGCAGGATCACCGAGCACGAACTCCGCGTCCAGCGCGTCCAGTGCCTCCCGGGTCCGCAGCCGCGCCCGCTCCGGCTCCCAGACGCCCGAGAGCACCTGCTTCGACAACGGCGGCCGGTCGTAGGGCGGATGGGACTCCGCGCCCACCACCGTCACCGCCCCCGCGAAACCGAACCGCCGCAACGCCTCCACCGTGGCCAGACCCGCCACGGACGCCCCCACCACCAGCACACCCTCCGGCACACTCACCGACCCTCACCCAGCCCCGTCGCCCCGCCCACAGTTACCTTCATCGTCAGCACTCCTCCACGCGCGGTCCGGCAAAGAACATGGGGGTCCCGCCCTCATCAGGGGTGTGAGGGACCTCAGGGATCTCAGGGGTGCCAGGGGTGTGAGACGGGTGCCGGCCACAGCCCCACCAGCACGTTGATCAGACCCGTCGCCGCGCCGTGCCGGCTCGGTCTCGGGGCGGCGGTGCCCCGTGCGAACGAGCGCTCCCGCTCCGCGCACATGTGCACCATCAGCCGACGCGCCATGTCACCGCGCTCGGCCCGTACCTCGCCCGGAGCACCTGATCACTCTCGTCGTGACCCATCGCGCATCCTCCTGGAGGTCGGCCTTGAGCACGTGATCAGTTAACTGTCCTTGCTGGAGTAAAGCAAGCGACTGACTTAATTCCGACCTATGCCGATCCGCGTGCGTCCGCCCCCACCCACGTGTTCCCACCCGCGCCCGCTCCGACGGTCCGGCGGCTGGGCGATATGTACGGAGAACGGCGCATGCTTCCGGCCAGCCGGGGCCAGGGGCAGGCGCCAGCAGGGGCCAGGGGCCAGGGGCCACGGGCCCGGGGCCCGGCGGGACCTCGTGGTCCGCCGGGCCGCCGGACGGCCGCCGGTGTCAGGGCGTGGTCAGGGCGTGGTCAGGGCGCGGTCGGGGGGTGGGTGACCGGTTCGGTGATGAAACGGACCGAGGCGTCCAGCGCGCGGGCCAGTTTCTGCGCCTCGGCCGGGGTGTCGGCGCCCACGGCTATCAGCGCCACACGGTTCTCGACCGAGCGGTGGGGTTCGATGATGTCGCCGGGGGCGACGGCCAGTTCGGCGTGGAGCAGGGCGGGGTGGGCCAGGACCTCCTCCCAGCCCTCGATCGCCACCAGGCGCCCGGGTGGCGGTGTCGGGAAGCGGATGGCCGAGCCGCGCACCGGCCTGAGCGCCTCCTTGTCGATCGGGCGGCCGAGCACATCGTCGAAGACGAGGCCGAACCATTCGAGACCCGGGATGACATGGGCCAGCATCCGGTGGATCCAGCCGCCGGCGTTGCGCACATGGAACTCGCCCAGGACGACCCCGCGCTCCGTGAGCCACAGCTCCGCGTGGAACTGCCCGTAACGCAGCTCCAGTTCGGCGAAGGCCGCGACCACCTGCTTCTCGATGTCGAGCCGGGACGCCTCCGGCAGCAGCGCCGGGATCACATACTCCGTCTCGAAGAAGTTGGGCGGCGGGAGGAGTTCCTTGGAGGTGATGGCGAGGACATGCGGGACGCCGTCGATGAAGACCCCCTCGGCGCTGTACTCGGGTCCCTCGATGAACTCCTCGACGATGAAGGCGCCTTCGCCGGGCAGGAACGCCAGCGCGTCGTCCAGCTCCTCGCGGCTGTCGATCCTGGTGACGCCCTCACTGCCCATGGCGTCGCGCGGTTTGACCACCCAGGGGCCGGTCGAACCCGCCAGGAACTCCACGGCCGCCGCGGGGTCTTCGCACACCCGGAAGGCCGGCTGGAGGAAGCCCGCCGCGGCGAGCGCCGCGCGCGCCTCGTCCTTGGTGCGCACCCGGTGCACCGCGTGCGGGGGATTGCCGGGGCGGCCGAGCGCGTCGGCGACCTCGGCCACGGCCTCCTGGGCCATCTCCCGTACACCGAAGACGATGTCGAACTCGGCTCCGGCCGCGGCCTGTTCGCGCGCCCACGCGGCGCTCTCGCCAGGGCGTTCGAAGTCGACCGCCGACACCACGTCGGCCAGCGCGCCGATCGTGGGGGTGGCGGCGAGCGTCGCCTCCTGGTTGGTCACATGGATACGCAGACCACGTGCGCGTGCCTGTCTCATCGCGGTCTCGACGACATCGACGGCGAGGGTCGCGTTCCCCGCGCCGCCGACGAAGAGCAGGCAGGGGTCGGTGGGGTCGGTCATGCGGGCTCCTTCAAGGTGAGGGACGGCCAGGGCCTCTCGTTTGGATCGTGCTGGGCTCGCGTGCCCTGGCACCGCGCCTCGCCGCGTTGTCGTCGGTCGCCTACGCTCCGCGTGGACTCCCTCCTCCGCCTCGCGATCCACGGCACCACGACGACACCAGCCGCTGCCGCGGCGGGCGCTCCCTGATCCAGCCAGATCCAAACGAAAGACCCTAGGCCCTGTCCGGTGGATTCAGGACCTACGAGCGCTCGTCGGCCGGGGCGAGCAGCAGCTTTCCCTCCGTGGCGCGGCTCTCCAGCAGCCGGTGCGCCCCGGCCGCCTCCTGGAGCGGCAGTACGTCATGGAGCAGCGGCCGGATCACCCCCGCGGCCAGATACCCGAACACGGCTTCGCCCGCGGCCCGCAGGGTCTCGGCGTCGTACACGTAGTCCTTCATCGTCGGCCGTGTCAGGAACACCGAACCGGCCCCGCGCAGCAGCTCGATGTCCAGCGGCGGCACCTGGCCGCCGGAGAGTCCGCAGATGACGAGGGTGCCCCGGCGGCGCAGGGCGCGCAGACTGGAGAGATACGTCGGGGCGCCCACCGAGTCGTAGACGGCATGGGCGCCCAGGCCGTCGGTGAGGGACCGTACCGTCCCGTCGAACTCCTCGTACCCGATGGCGTGTTCGGCCCCCGCGTCGAGCGCGGTCTTCCGCTTCTCCGGGGTCGACGCCACGGCGATCACCCGCGCCCCGCGGTGCGCGGCGAGCTGCACCAGGAAGCGGCCCAGTCCGCCGGCGGCGGCGAGGACCACGACGGTCTCGCCCTCGGCGACCGGGTGCGTCTCATGGGTGAGGTAGTGGGCGGCGATCCCCTGGAGAGCGACGGCGGCGGCCTGCCTGAGGTCGACCCCGTCCGGCACGGGGATCAGCTTGGCCTCGGGGACCACCGTGAAGTCGGCGTACGCGCCGAGCTGACCCGTGTACGCGACCCGGGCCCCCGCCGCCAGTCCCGTCACGCCCTCGCCGACGGCCTCCACCACCCCGGCGCCTTCCTGCCCCGGGGTGAACGGGGCCTGGGCGGCGTAGGTCCCGTCGCGGTAGTAGACATCGATGAAGTTGACGCCGACGGCGGCGTTGCGCACCAGGACCTCACCGGGTCCCGGGGCCGGCCGGCCGATCCGCTCCGGGCGGAGCTCCTCCGGCCCGCCGGGCCGGGTCACACGGATGGCGTGCATGGACGGGCTGGACGGGGCGGACGGGCTGGACTCGCTGGACGGCATGTTCCGACTCCTGGGGCGTGCGCGCCCTGCCGGGCTCCGGGCAGGACGGGGGTACTGGTCACGGGTGTGCGGGTCACCGGGTACGGGTCACGGGGTACGGGTCGTACCGGTCATGACCGTGCGACGGGGCTCTCGCCGAAGACGTTCAGGAAGTAATTGATGTCGGTGGTCAGTCCCTTCACCATGTCACCGATCTTCGCGTCGTCACCGGCCGCGGCGAGGCCGCGTTCGTTGCGGCGCCGCGTGCGGTCGGAGAACGGGAGGGAACCTGAGGCGAAGTAGCGTATCGCCCCGTCGGGCGCGCGCCGCGGAATGATCTCGGAGAGCGCGTAACGGCTGGCGCTGAACGGGATGTCGAGCCGCCCGGCCGCGAACGCGGCGGCGATCTCCTTGTGCAGATCGGCGGCGGCCAGGACCGGTTCCACGATCTCGGCCACCTCCGCGAGGATCCACTCCAGCTCCTCGTCGATACGGGCCTCGTCGAGGGCGATGAAGCCGAGCAGCGGGGAGTTGGCGCGCGAGGCCAGCAGCAGTCCGTCGATATTGGCGCGGGTGTCCGGGATCCCGTACGCCTCCAGATAGGTCTTGGTGATCAGCTTGGTGGCACCGCCGAGCCGCGCGACCAGCGCGCCGTACAGGATCAGGTCCTCGGCGTTGCCGCGCTCCCGGGGGAAGACCCCCATGAACTCGTGCAGAACGGGGTGGACTTCGACGGACTCGGGCAGATAGCGGGCCCCGAGCAGGGGAATCGCCCGTAAGGCCGCCACGTCCTGCTCGAAGTGGCCGCCCTGCGGATAGGCCACCGAGATGCAGCGCACGCCCTGGCGCGCCGCCGCGACCGCCTCCAGCACACTGATGGCGAGACTGATGGACGGGGGTACGAGCACGGCGGTCAGCGTGCCGAACAGCTCACGGTCGACGACCAGGCCGCGCTCCGCGAGATCCCCGCAGAGCGCGTCGACCTCCTGCCAGGCGTCGAGCGACTCGCTGAGCGGAACCGCCTTGGAGTAGGGGAGGTTGTACGAGATCCCCCCGCCCTCGAACGAGGTGATCCCCGAGGCGACGGCGGTCCGGAACAGGAGCCGGGCGTCGGGGGAGCCGTGCCGTACCTCCAGGGGCGCGGACACGGCCTCGTTGAGCTGCCGTCCCCGCTGCCATCCGTGCGAGACGAGGGGGTACCCGTTCAGGTCCGCGGGATTCCTGATCAGGGCCGTCCTGGCCTGGTCGAACCGTTTGAGCCGGGTGTGCGAGTCGATGGTCAGGCTGAGGACGTCGGGTCCCGCGTGCCGCTCCAGGTCCTGGAGCAGGGTCGTCATCTGCGCGTGCGATCCGACCCCGCAGCGCGGTTGCAGCGCGACCCGCCCGTCGGCGCGGGCCGCGCGCAGCACCTCCGCGGCGGTGGGCTTGCCCAGTCCGTCCGCGTACAGGACGGACTCGGCGAGCGAGGGCAGCTCGGGAGGCTCCGACGGCCCGGCGGGGAGGGGTTCGTTCATGAGACGGCGGTGGGAGCCATCGCGGAAGCGGCGTTTCCGCGTGCCCGCAGCTCGTCCAGGACGGCGGGCAGCCGCTCCGGGTCGGAGACGATGGCGTCGACTCCCAGGGCGTACAGCCGGTCGACGGCGTCGGCCTCCTTGTGGCTGCCCACGGAGAGGTTCCCGCCGAGGACGACGGGGCAGGAGAGCAGCCCCCGGGCGCGGGCCGCGGGCAGATCCTGGAGATCCTCGTAGGCATGGCCGTTGAGACTGCCGATGAGGACGGCCTCGGCCCAGGGGTACTCGCGGTGGGCGTCGGCGAACTCGTCGACCGTGGTGCAGGTGCCGAGGTTGACGACATGGAAGCCCTGGGCGCGCAGGCCGTGGGCGATGAGGTGGTTGGCCACGACATGGCTGTCGCTCGCGGCCACACCGAGGATGACGGTGCGGGTTACGTTCTCGTGGCGCATGGAGGACCCCCGGGGAGACAGTGAGATGTGTGGACTGACCCTGTGCGGATGGCGCTGGCGCGTGGGAGCGGCCCGGAACCGGTCCGGTCCCGGACGGCCGTCAATCGTCGAACGCGGCGAAGAGTTCCCGTTTGCTGACTTCACGCAGGCGATCGATACTGAATTCCTCCGGGTCGGCGACGGACAGCGAATCGAAGACGAGATTGATCGCCGCCACCAGACCCCAGGCATGTTTGTAGGCGGGCCAGCCCGGACTTCCGGCGGCGTCGTCCGCCTCGCGCTCGAAGATGTAGTTCGCCCACCGCGGGGTGGACGGATACCGGTGGTGGAAGTCATGGACGACCGTGTCGCCGGTGAGCACGAGATAGCGCGACGGAGCGTGTACGAAGAGCATGCGTGCGGTCCAGGCGGTCCAGGCGGCCGTGCGCCGGACGAACGGCAGACCGGGTGACGGCGCCGCCTCGCCGATGAATATGGCATTGGTCAGGCTGCCGAAGTATTCCTTGCCGCGCCGCACTTCGAGTCCCGGAGCGGGAAAGGTGTGCTTCACACAGAGCCGCAGGGTATTGCTCAGCTGGAACAGCACGACCAGCGGGAGCAGCCACGCGACGAGCAGGAAGTGCCAGGTCCCGGTCCAGACGGTGACGGCCGTCGCCGTCCCGTACAGGGCGATCGAGGTGACCTTCTCGCTGACGGCGGAGGAGTGCCAGAAGGAACGGGCCCGCGCCACCGCGAAGTTGAGATGGAACCAGGGCGAGAACAGCTTGCCGAGCACGCGGTGCCACATCTGCCGGCGTGTCATCCCGGGGCGCAGACCCAGGCTGACCAGGAACGCCTGCACGGTGGGGTCGCGCAGCGTCATATGGTGCGCGGCGTGGTGGTCGCTGACGTGCTCGCGCCGGTAGCGGGCGAAGTTCTGGATGATGAGCAGGCTGGAGGTGGCACGCCCGATGACCGCGTCCAGCGTCTGTCTCCGGTACATGTTCCGGTGCGCGCACTGGTGGTAGATCATCATGCGCAGATTCCGCATACCGTGCAGGGTCACGGCCCAGCCCGGCAGCAGTAACAGGAGCCAGGCCCCCGATAAGGAGAGGCCGACGCAACTGACGGCGAGCCCCGCGGCCATCGAGAGGACGGCGGAGACAAGGTGGAAACCGGGCGTCCACCAGGACAGGGCCGACTGCCCCGCCAATGGTTTTCCGGTGAATACGGTGAGCGGGTACTGAGTGAACCGAGGCAGTGCGCGCATGGTTTCGCGAGGATCCGAGTAATCCGGGAAGCTTTCGCTTCGCAAGCCACTCTCCATGGCAGCCATCGCACTCCTAAAGGTCAGGGATCAAAAGGCGTCCGATGTCGTCCGGTTGGTCGCCGGGATATCGGCACACGTAAGGTCTGTGACAGGGTGCAGTGGTGATCCTTGCAGTGCTTGGTGCGGAGGTCAACCTTTTTGAATACGGACGGTCGGCCGGTGCGGGGCATTTATCAAATTCGCATGAATTGATGTCCGACGCTATTTGGGTTCGGGACGGGACTCGGCCGCGGGGGCGGGCGACTCGTCGGCCACCGCTTCCGGGGTCTTCTGTTCGGGCAGTTCGCGTCGGGTGCGGACGGGCGAGAGGAACACGGGCAGGAAGGCGGTCGCCAGGAAGACACCGCCCACCCAGAGGGTGGTGTGAACGGTCGTCAGCTCCCCGATCACGCCGGAGACCGCCGCGCCGACGGCGAGCGCGCCGGTGAGCAGGAAGCGGAAGGTGGCGTTCATGCGGCCGAGGAGTGAGTGCGCGGTCATCCGCTGGCGAAGACTTACTCCGAGCACGTTGTCCATGCCGACCTTGAACATGGCCAGCAGCCAGCCGGTCCCGGCCAGGACGAGCCAGGGGCCGCGGTCGACGAGCGGCACCAGCAGTCCGGCGGGCGCCAGACACAGCCCGGCGATACCGAGGGTGCGGCCGTAGCCGAGCCGGGCGGCGATGGGCCGGGCGCAGCGGGCGCCGAGCAGCAGGCCCGCTCCGCCCACGGCCCAGAACAGGCCCAGCGCGCCCGCGGAGTAGCCGAGTTCCCTGACGAAGACGACCGGCAGCATGGTGTTGACGATCTGGGAGCCGAAGTTGCCGAGGGCCGCGGTCAGCGCGAGGGCCCGCAGTTCGCTGTTGCCGAAGACATGCCGTACGCCCTCGGCGATCTGCGCCCTGAGCCGGGTGGCCTGGCCGGGTCCCGGCGGGGGCGGCGCCGGGGTCCTGCGGATACCGGTGAGCCTGAGGGCGGAGCCGAGGTAGGACACGGCGGTGAAGAGCACGGCCACCGGAGCGGTGAGCAGGGTGACGAGACCGCCGCCCGCGCTGCGGCCCGCGACATTGCCCGCGGCGATGAGCGTGTTGATGTCGGCGTTCGCCTGGACCAGGCCCTCACGTCCGACGAGCTGGGGAAGGACGCTCTGCGCGCCGACGTCGGAGAAGACGGTGGCGCAGCCGTTGAGCAGGACGACCAGATAGAGATGGCCGAGGGTGAGGCTGTCGAGCCACCAGGCCACCGGAACGGTCGCGAAGAGCAGGGCCCTGGTCAGATCCGCCACGATCAGTACCCGCCGATGGCGCATCCGGTCCACCCACGCTCCGGCCGGCAGACCGATGAGCAGGAAGGCGACGGTGCTCAGCGCGGCCAGCGCCCCGACCTGGCCGGGACTCGCGTCGAGCGCGGAGACGGCGATGAGGGGCACGGCCACATAGCTGACATTGGTGCCGAGCTGGCTGAGGGCCGCCGCGGTGAACAGCGCGCGGAAGTCGGGGATCCGCCATGGGGAGTTGGGTTGCATGGTCCGTTCATCCGGTGGGTGATCCGAAGCGCCGCCGTCGTGCGGCCACGGCTCCGTCGAGGGGAGGTACGGGGGTGGCGGGGGGCGGTGGATCACCCCCGAGTCGTACCGATCGTGTTGGCCTGATCGCATGGGTCGACCGGGCGGTCGGTCAGACGGGCCGATCACGCGGAACGGATGTCCGCGCGGGCCGGGGAACACCCGCCGGCGCAGGGGACCGGGGCGGCCGGAAAGTGTTTGCCGATCGATGGAACGTGATCCGACATCGCGGCCGGAAATCCGCGCGGACCTGGGGTTCGGTATGCGGCGGGGGCAGTGCGGCCGAAGTGTCCCCGTGGCTGGAATTCGCTGTCGGAATATCGGCGTCGAAGCCGAGGGGAACGGATGTTCCGCAACTCTCCTGCGATAAGTTTTCACCCGATAAAAACAAGCCAACCCCCGCCTCGTCGAGCACCTTGAAATCAGTCCGAGATGTCCGTTATTGCCTAGGTGCTTGCGCCTTTGCCTTGGCTTGAGAAAGGCCGCAATGGCCAGTTCTTGGCCTCGACTTTAGGGTCGGTGCCAGTGCGGATCAACGATAACCAGGCCGAGAGCGAAGTGACGTACGTCACATGGCATATCTCGGGTGCGATTGCGACGCTCACATGAACGGGCGTCCGAAACTCGTTGACAGCGACTGGGAGTTGCGTGATCGTCTATCCGGAGCCAAGGGCGCTTGGCCCGCACCGGCATGCGCCGCTCCATAAAAGGAACGGAATATTCCGCTCCTGTCAGGGGTGCTGGAAAAAAGGTCGGGCGTATGGAAAACAAGTCCCGTGCACGCGGTATGGCGATCCACTGAGTTTCCCTCGCCGGGGCTCCGTTCGCGCGGAGTCATCACATCCAGAGAAGCCAGGTGAATAGCAACGATGAACGCACGTACGGCGCTTTTGATCGGTGCCGCGGGTGGAATCCTCAAGGAGGTGGCCCGAGGGCTCGCCGAGGAAGGCCACTCGCTCGTACTCTTCGACAGGAACGAGGAAGCGGTACGGCGCCTCGGGGACGAACTCTCCCAGCGGACCAAGGTGGAAGTCGTCGTCGGGGACATCACCGAGATCGACGCGGCGGAGCGGCAGCTCACCGGGATCGTCGAGCGGCACGCGCCGTCGATCCTGGTCAACGGGGTGGGCGGGGACACCCGGGTCATCGGCTACGCGGACCTGACCAGGGACCACTTCGACCAGACGTATCTGGAGAACGTGGTCAGCACGTTCATCGCCGTCAAGGTGTGTGCCCCCCGGATGGCCCATGACGGCTACGGACGCATCGTCAACTTCGCCTCGGCCGGCGGGCGGACGTACAGCCATTTCAACAACGCCGCCTATGTCGGAGCCAAGGCGGCGGTCATCGGCATGACCAAGCAAATGGCGTACGAACTGGCGTCGACCGGTGTCGTGGTCAATGTCGTCGCGCACGGGCCCATCGCGACCGAGCGTGTGGCCGGCGCCTGGGAGCGCCGTGACGAGGAATCCAGGAACGCGGTTCTCTCCAAGCTGCCCATGCGGCGCATGGGGACGGTCGCCGAGGCCGTCGGCAGTGTGCTGCATCTCTGCTCGGAAAGCGCGGGATATTCCACCGGATCCGTGATCGACATCAACGGCGGCCTCTACATGTGACCTCTGTGCGGATGCAGGTGACGTCCATGCGGCGCGGATCATCACAAGGAGCTGGGTGTGGCGAAGTTTGTCGTGGAATTCGAGTACAACGTCGACAGGGCAGGGCGCCAGGATCTGCATCCCGCGCATGCCGAGAATCTCTACAGCCTCGCCGACCGCGGTGTGCTGCTGCTGGCGGGACCGCTGGTCGACGAGAATGCCGGGCTGCTTGTCTACGAGGTGGGCGACCGCGAGGAACTCCAGAAGATCCTTGACGACGAGCCCTATGTCAAGGGCGGAATCGTCGCCAGGACGCGCATTCAGCAATGGGCACCGGGCAAAGGCAGTTGGATCACGGCGCTGGACCGGTCCGAGCGGGACTCCGGGAGAGAAGGAACCCACTGAAAATGGTTTCGTTGAAGTATGAGTCGCTGCATGCCGGGATCGTCGATCCGGAGATGGATTCCATGCGGATCCTCAGTGAGACCGCGGGCAGGTTTCCCGATGCCCTGTCGTTCTCCTCGGGGGCTCCCTACGACGGAAATCACGATCTGGCCAATCTCTCCTTCTACATCGACCGCTATATCAAGCATCTCCGTGACCGGGGAATGCCGGAAGCGCGTATCACCCGGCTGCTCTTCCAGTACGGAGCGGTCAACGGCTTCATCCAGGACGAGGTCGCCCTGATGCTGAAGCGGGACGAGAACATCGACGTCCCCGCCGAGGCCATCATGATCACCCACGGCTTCCAGGAGGCGGCCCTGGTCGCCCTGCGCGGTCTGTTCGCCTCACCCGACGATGTGCTGCTCGCCGTCTCGCCGGCCTATGTGGGCATCCGGGGAGCCGCCCGGATGCTCGGCATCCCGGTGAAGGGCATCACCGAGGGCCCCGACGGGATGGACCCCGAGGACGTGGCCGCCGCGGCCCGCGCCGTACGGGCCGAGGGCAGGCGCGCCGTCGCCCTGTACGTCGTACCCGACTTCTCCAACCCGTCGGGAACGGTGCTCCCCCTCCGGGCCCGTGAGCGTCTGCTCGAAGTGGCCGCCGAGGAGGACCTCATCATCCTGGAGGACAATCCGTACGGCCTGTTCGCGCGGGAGGGCGAGTCGAAGCCCACCCTCAAGTCCCTGGACACCGGTCAACGGGTGGCCTATCTCGGCTCGTTCGCCAAGTCGGCCTTCCCGGGCGCGCGGCTGGGCTATCTGGTCGCCGATCAGCCCGTCACCGACGCCACCGGGTCGACCCGCACCCTGGCCCAGGTCCTCTCCAAGGCCAAGGCCATGTTCACCGTCGGATCGTCCACGCTCTCCCAGGCGGTCGTCGGCGGCATCCTCGTCGAGAACGACCACGACCTGCGCTCCGCCACCAGGGAACTCGCGGCCGTCTACATCGAGCGGCTCGACGCCACGCTGGCGGCGCTCGCCGGGCACTTCCCGCCCGAGCGGTCCGGGGAGCACGGCGTGCGCTGGAACACTCCGCGCGGCGGGTTCTTCCTGACCGTCACGGTCCCGTTCACCGCCGATCTGGCCGCCATGGAGCGCTCCGCCCGCGACTACGGGGTGAGCTGGGCTCCGATGAACATGTTCTACATCGACGGCGGCGGCGACCGGGAGATCCGGCTCGGCTTCAGCAATCTCACCCCGGAAGCCATCCGCGAAGGCATCGCGCGGTTCGCGCGCTTCATCAACGAGACCCCCCGCGACTGATCCACCGCCACCTGGCCGAAGACGCCACCCGGCCGAAGACGCCATCCGACCCCTTGCGTCAGAAGGACGAGTATGAGCAGCACCACTGACCAGCCGACCGCCGTAGTGATCGACGGCTACTCCGCCGGGAACTCCTATCCCGCGGCCTTCACCGCGGCGGGCGCGCGCGTGATCCACGTCCAGAGCACCGCCGAACTCATCCCCACGATGCTGGCGCCCAATCTGTCGGAGTACGCGGAGAACATCGTGTGCACCGAGCCGGAGGCGCTGGTCGAACTGCTCCGCCCGTACGCCCCCGTCTGTGTCGTACCCGGCCAGGAGTCCGCCGTCCGGCTCGCCGACCGGATCAGCGACGCGCTGGGCGTGGCGAGCAACGGTACGGAACTCTCGCCGGCCCGCCGGGACAAGTACGAGATGATCGAGGCACTGCGCAGGGCCGGGGTGCGCTGCGCCGAGCAGTTCAAGAGCGGCGACCCCGCGGCGGTGGTCAAGTGGGCCGAGGAGCGGGGCGCGTATCCCGTCGTCGTCAAACCGCTCAGCTCGGCCGCGTCGGACGGCGTCTTCGTCTGTGAGAGCGCCGACGACGTCCGTGTCGCCGCCGAGCGGGTCCTGACCACGAAGGACATCTTCGGCCACGCGAACACCGAGGCGCTCGTCCAGTCGTATCTCAAGGGCACCGAGTACGTGGTCGACACCGTCAGCGCCGACGGCCACCACTACACCAACGCCGTCTGGCAGTACAAGAAGAACCTGCTCTCGTCCGGCCACAACATCTACGACATGGACATCCTCCACCCCCAGGACAGCGATCCGGTCCCGGCCCTGATCGCGTACGTGCGTGAGGTACTGGCGGCCCTCAAGGTGACATGGGGCCCCAGCCACGCCGAGGTCATGGTCACGGCCGAGGGCCCGGTGCTGGTGGAGATCGCCACGCGGCTCAACGGAAACCTCAACGCCGCCTTCCAGGACGAGTGCCTGGGCAACAACCAGCCCTCGCTGGCCGCGCAGGCCTATACCGACCCCGAGGCGTTCATCGCGCGGTACAGCGGCGGTGTCTACCGCAAGCTGAAGTCCGGGATCATCTACAACTCGCCCACGGAACTCGACGGGGTCGTGGCCTCCGTCGACCAGACGGCCGTCGACGCGATCAACGCGCTCCCGAGCGTCTATCTGGCCGGGCTCAAGCTGGCACCCGGCTCCCGGATCCGTCCGACCACCGACCTCCTGTCGAGCTCGATGAAGATCTATCTGCTGTCGTCCAGCGAAGAGGAGATCCAGGCCGACTACGAGAAGATCCGCGCCCTGAAGGATTCGGTGTACCGGCTCGCCCAGTGAGCGTCCGGACCCCTCGCGCCCCCTGGCCCCTCACCCGCCCCGGCCTCTCACCCGTCCCACTTTCCCTGGAGGAAAGCTGTGCACAGCCGAATAGGCGTCTTCCTTTCGCCCGTCCATGAAACGGGGCAGGACCCGCATCTCGCGATCCAGCGGAATCTGGATCTGGTCGAGCACGCGGACCGGCTCAACTTCGACGAGGCGTGGTTCGGCGAGCACCACACCCTGGGCTGGGGCCTGGTCGGCGCCCCGGAGACCCTGATCGCCGCCGCCTCCCAGCGCACCCGCCAGATCAGGCTCGCGCACGGAGTCGTACCGCTCTCCGGCCACCACCCCTTCCATGTGGCCAGCCGCGCCGTGCATCTCGACCATCTCACCCGCGGCCGTTACATCCTCGGCGTGGGACCGGGCGTGCCCTTCGACGCGACCATGTTCGGTCTCAACGGCGGTGTCCAGCGCAAGCGGCTCGACGAGGCGCTGCCGACCGTACTGGAACTGGTCAACGGGGAGTCCCGGGTCACCCAGAAGACGGACTGGTACGAACTGAAGGACGCGAAGCTCCAGTTGCCCCGCTTCGGGCCGCGGCCGATCGAGGTGGCCATGGCGACCTCGGGCACCTCGGTGACCAGCCCGCGGCTCACGGGCCGGTACGGCCTGAGCATGACCTCCTTCGCGCTGCCCTTCGCGCTGCTGACACCGGGCGCGCCCGAGCACATCGGTCTGGCGCAGCAGTGGAAGCACGCGGAGGAGGCGGCCGAGGAGCACGGCCAGGTCCTCGACCGGAACAACTGGCGGGTCGCGCTGCCGGTCCATGTGGGGGAGACGAGCAAGCAGGCGTTCGACGAGGTCCGCGAGGGCTACGACCGCTGGCTGTTCGAGTACTTCGCCAAGGCGGCCGGCCGGGATGTGCTCAGCCCCGGCACCCCCAGGGAGAAGGCGCTCGAAGCGCGGGTCGAGGCCGGCGGCGCGCTGGTCGGCTCGGTCGACGAGGTGGTCTCGGGCATCCGCCGTATGCAGGAGGCCACCGGCGGGTTCGGCACGCTGCTGGTGTACGTCGCGGACTGGACCTCCTCGGAACGGACCGACCGCAGCCTGGAACTGCTCGCCCGCTATGTCGCTCCGCGGATCAACGGCGCGGTGGCCCGGCCGCAGGAAGCCGTCGACTGGGCGATCGCGAGCCGCGCCCGGTAGACGTGCCGACGGCCCGGCGTCCGTGCCGGGCCGTTCCCCGTATGTCCGCCCAGACCGTTCCGCCGGACCGAGTGGAAGAACCGAGTGGAAGAACAGATGCTGGATCAGCGTTCGTTTCGTACCGTTCTCGGACGATTCACCACGGGAGTCGTACTGGTCACCGCGCAGACGGATGACGGGCCCGTGGGCATGGCCGTCAACTCCTTCACCTCCGTGTCACTGGAGCCGCCGCTCATCGCCGTGTGCGCCGCGCACACATCGACCACCTGGCCGTCCATCCGGGCGGCCGGGAGTTTCGCCGTCAGCATCCTCGGTGACCGCCACGCGGATCTGTGCCGTCTCTTCAGCTCCCGGGGAGCCGACCGGTTCACCGGCCACGAGTGGGCCCTCACCCGGGCCGGACATCCCATCCCGGCCGACGGGCTCGGCTGGCTCGACTGCCGTATCTCCGTGATCCACCCGGCGGGCGACCATGAACTGGTCATCGCCTCGGCGAGGGAGGGGGAGGTGACGGAAGCGGTGGATCCACTGGTGTTCCACGCCGGCCGCTTCCGGGAGCTGGTGGTCTGAGGCGCCGCGAGCGGCCCCGGGCGGCTCCGTCCGGACCGGTCCGCTCTCCTCCGTCCCGGACCCTTCTCCCGCACCACCCCGCAACCCCGTACCTTCCCCGCTTTCCCGAGCTCAATTCCCGTATGCACATCCACCCGCACTACAGGTGAGAGATCAACTGAGGGAGAAGTCGAAGTCGTGGGCAGATCGCACTGGCAAGAGCACTGGAATGCGCGTCGTGTTCCCTTCTTACGGGAGTGTGCGGAGGCCCGTGCGGCTCTGCTGGCCGACCTCAAGGACCCAGGGGCGGCGCAGGAACGGGTCCTCGCGGACATCATCGGCGTCTGTGCCGGCTCGCTCCACTGGAAGGAGCGGGGGTACGACGTCCTCGCCGCCGACCCCGCGGCCTTCCGCTCGGTCCTGCCCGTGATGCGCTACGGCGACTTCGACGCGGAGATCGACCGGGAGACCCGCACCAAGGGCGGGGTGCTGTCGTGCAGTCCCGTGCTGCGCTGGCTCAAGACGAGCGGTACGACGGGTGTGCCCAAGCGGGTCCCGTACACCCTGCACTGGCTGCTGACCTACCGGATCGCCGCCATGCAGGCCATGTGGGGCACGTATGTCGAGCACCATCCCGAACTGCTCGCGCACCCCTACGCCACCCTCGACACCCAGACGGTCCACGAGAATGTGGACGACTATCTCTACGGGGTGCAGTACCAGGCGATCAGCAACCGGCATCCGCGGATCAACAGCCGGGACTGGAACCCGCCGTGGTCCGCGTCCCCGTGGTTCGGCACGGAAGCGCCCTCGTCGCACTCGGGCCGGATGTACCACCGCATCCGCCATCTCCTGGGCCGGGAGGTCCACTTCATCTCGGCGATCAATCCGAGCACCCTGATCTCGCTGCGCGATCTGATCGCGGAGCACGGCGCGGATCTCGTCCGTGATCTGCGCGCGGGCACCCTGGAGGGCGAGCCCTACGGCGAGCCGGACCACGAGGCGGCCCGGCAGCTCGAAGCGGTGCTGTCCCGGGGCCCGTTCACGCTCAAGGACGTCTGGCCGTCGCTGAGCTTCTACAGCTGCTGGCTCTCCTCCTCCGCCGGGCTCTACCAGGCCAGGCTGGACGCGGTCCTGCCGGGCGTCGCCAAGATGCCGTTCATGAGCTGCGGCACCGAGGGCGTGACCACCGTCCCGGTCGACGGCTCGCTCGACAGCCAGCCGCTCGCCGTCAACCAGGCGTTCTTCGAGTTCGTACCGGCCGAGGTGCCCCTCGGTGAACTCATCGACGCGGGGGAGCGACCCGACACCCTGCTGTTCGACGAGGTGGAGGCCGGGCGCGACTACCACCTGATCATGACGCAGGGCAATGGCCTCTACCGCCTCTGGAGCGGGGACATCTACCGGGTCGACCGCATTGTGGACGGCACCCCCTGGATCCACTTCGTCGAACGCGACGGGGTCTTCCACTCCTTCACCGGCGAGAAGATCACCGAGTCCCAGGTCACCCAGGCCATCGAGCAGGCCCTCGCCACCGGCGGCCTGGCCAACGGCCTCTATCTGTGCGGGCCGCAGTGGGGTGAGCCGCCGCACTACGTGGTCGTCGGCGAGGTGCCCGAGCCGCGCGCCGAACTGGACCGCGCGCTCTCCGGCTCCGTCGACCGGGAGCTGAGGACGATCAATATCGAGTACGCGTCCAAGCGCGACAGCGGACGGCTCGGTCCGCTCAGGTTCTTCACCGTCCCGCCCGACCGGATCGCCGCGTACACCGAGTCACGTCGCCAGCGGGGCAACGCGACCCAGTACAAGTACAAGCCGTTCCAGAAGGACACCGACTTCGTCGCCGAGCTCGTCGGCCACTCGGGAGGGTGACGGCATGATCGAGACCAAGAGGCCGCCGCAGAACGTACGGCGCGAGATCATCACGCTGCCGTCCGGCGGAGCCGAACTGGCCCTCCATCTCTGGCGGCCCCGCAAGGAGATCAAGGGCGCGGTCTTCTACTTCCACGGACTCCAGAGCCATGCCGGCTGGCTGTGGGAGGTCGGGCCGCGGTTCGCCGACAACGACATCGCCTTCTATGTCCTCGACCGGCGCGGCAGCGGCATCAGCTCCGGCGCGCGCGACGAACTGCCCGACGCCGCCACGGTCCTCGCCGACTACGGCCACGCCATCGCCCAGGTACGGGAGTCGATCGGCGACACCGTCCCGCTCTCCCTCTTCGGGCACTGCCTCGGCGGGTCGTTCCTGGCCGCCCTGCTGCACCACCCGGACTTCACCACCCGCTACGACGCCGCCATCTACTGCTCGACCTGGCTGGGCAGGCTCCACGCCACCCTCGGTGAGGAGGAGCGCGCGGCGCTCGCCGCCGACCGGAGCCGGGAGCTGTGGGACGCCGGCCTGAAGTCGTCCGACTTCACCGACGACGCCAAGTACCGGCAGTACATCGACCACGACGATCTCGCGGTACGGCGGCTCGTCCGCAGCTCACGGTCCACCCTGCTGGAGCTGGAGCGGCTCTATATGAATCCCCGGCACCGGCCCCCGGAGGTCCCGGCGGCGTTCGTGTCGGGCCTGACCGATCCCATCGTCGATCTCGACGCCACCCACCGGGTGTTCCACGAGATGGTGTCCGGCCGGGGCATGATCATCAAGTTCCCCACCGACAAGCACTATCTCTTCTACACCGATGTCAGCGACAGCCTGATCGACTGGGCCTCGGCCTACACCCTGCTCCAGGGAGTGGACCGCGATGTCTGAGGCGGGGACGTCCGAGGCGGGGATGTCCGAGGCACGGCTGTACCGGGTGGCCCTGCCCATGCGGATCGGCTTCGACCACCCGGCCGCCCGGCGCAGTACCAGCGACAGCCTCGTACTCCGTCTGGAGAGCGACGGCGCGAGCGGGATCGGGGAGTGCGCGCCCCGCGCCTATGTCACCGGCGAGACCAGCGACAGTGTCGTCGCGGCGCTGCGGCGGATCCCGATGGAGAAGCTGTTCGAGCGGATACGCTCCCAGCCCCCGGCGGAACTGCTCGGCCGGCTGCACGAGGACGGCTTCGCGGCGACGTTCGGCATCGACGGCGGCAACAATCTGATCTGTCTGCTGGAGACGGCCGTACTCGATCTGATCGGGCACCGGCTCGGCGTCGGCGCCGGGGAACTGCTTCCCGTCCCCGCCCGGCCCGCCCCCGGCCCGCCCGCGTCCCTGCCGGTCTCCCAGGTGCTCGATCTGAGTATCGGCGCCGAGGAGTTCCTGGACTCCCGGGGACCGTTCCACTTCGTGAAGATCAAGGCGTCCGACGACATCGAGCGGGACGTCCGTACGGTGACCGCGATCCGGGACCGGCTCGGCGACGGCGTCCCCCTCATGGTCGACGCCAATATGAGCTGGACGGAGGGGAACGCGGCGGCGAACGCCCGCCGGCTGCGCGCCTGCGGGGTGGACCAGGTCGAGGAGCCGCTGCCCCGGCGGTCCTGGGACGGGCTGCGCGCGCTGCGCCGCGCCACCGGTATCGGCGTCATGCTGGACGAGTCGGTGTGCACGCTGGACGACGCCCGTACCGCGATCGCGGCGCAGGCGTGCGACGCGGTCAACGTCCGGGTCGCCAAGAACGGCGGTCTGCTGAACGCCGCCCGGATCGTCGACCACGCGCGCGCCGGCGGGACCGCGTTCCAGATCGGGGTGCAGGTCGCCGAGACCGGTCCGCTGATCAACGCCGGCCGGGCCCTGGCCTTCCGCAGCCCCGACGCCCTGACCGTCGAGGCGGGCCAGTCCGACCGCTTCTTCCCCGAGATGATCGTCTCGCCCCGCCCGGTCGTGGACCGCCGGACCAACACCGTCGCGCCGGCCGGGGGCCACGGTTTCGGGATGCGCCTCAACGGCGCCGCCGAGCCCTGGGCCGTTCTCGTCCACCGCGAGGGGCGCCATCCCGGCTGGTACCCGGCACCCGCCGCCCCGCGCACGCCCGCCCCGGGCCCACCCCTCACCCCACGTTAGGGAGACACCACTGTGACCGTCCTCTTCGAATGCGTTCACCAGGGTGAACGGCACTTCGGCTGCGCGGTGCCCGTGGCCGGGGCCCCGCTCCACCTCTATCCGCTCGGCGACGAGGACCTGCGCGCCCGTCTGCTCGCGGCGGACATCTCCGCGGACCTCGCGGTGGACGGCGACCGCGCCGCGGCGCTGGTGGCCGCGCTGACGGAGGGCAGGGAGCGCAGGACCGTGCCCGCCGCCGAGCGCGACACCGTGGTCCTCCGTCCCCCGCTGCTGCCGGACTCCCTGGGGGACGCGGTGGTCAGCGGCTTCATGCAGACCCACAATGTGAAGGCCGACGAGACCACGCAGTCCCAGCCGAACTGGTTCTTCAAGGGCCTGGGGGAGACCCTGAAGGTCCCGGGCGAGCCCCTGGCCGTACCGCCGGGCGCCGTCGCCGTCTGCGAGGAGGCGGAGGTCGTCCTCGTGTACGTCACCGACGAGCGGGGCGTCCCGCGCTACGTGGGCTACACCTTCGGCAACGACCTCACCGACATCGGCCGCTTCAAGCGGCACAACGGCCATCTCTCCTACGCCAAGCTCTGTGACTCGGGGGTGGCGCCCTGGCTCTTCCTCGACGCGCCGCCCGAGTCGGTCACCGGCCGGGTGCGGATCGAACGGGACGGGGCCCAGGCCTGGGAGGGCGCCTTCACCACGGGGACGAAGGCCCTGTACTACGGTCTGCCGGACATGATGTCCGAACTGTTCTCGTACACCCCGCTGCTCCACCCGGGCCGGGTGCACTATGTCTACATCGGGGCCGACCGCAGCAGTTTTCACGCCGGTTTCCGGATGGCGGACCAGGACCGGGTGGAGATCGGTTTCGACACGCACGAGGTGACGCTGACGAACACGGTCACCTGGGGCTGACCGCCCTACGGGCGCCGTCCCGCGTCCCCGATCGCCGCACGGGCGCTGTGGCGTGTTCCCAAGTGTCCTTAAGTGTCCACAAATGTCCGCCCCTGAGCGGCCCCGGACCGGCCCGGTCCGTCCGGGGCCGGTCCGGGGCCGGTCCGGCCCGAGAGGCCCCCCCGCCCCGCTGCCTGCGCGGCCCCTGCACACCTCGTTCCCGTTTCAGATGTCCGGTGTTCATGCATGCGTGCCCGCCGCTCTTCCGCGCTCCGTGATGGTCAGGTCGGCCGGTGATGGGAATCGGCCAATATCTGCCGAACGCCGGAGGGCGTCCGGGAGGGGGGCTGGGCCATGAATCACCCGCGCTTTCTGTTCGTACCGAGAACCGACACCGAGACGGGAACCGTCTCGGTGGTGTGGCGTCTGCTCGGCGCCAACAACCGCGGTCTCGGTCAGGGCTGGGAGAGCCAGCCCGGACTGGTCGCCTGCCGTGCCGCCGTGGCGGCCCTGCGCGAGGGCGTGACCAGGGCCCGGCCGGTCGTCACCGTCTCCGAGACGACGGGGCTCTGGATCTGGCGGCTCGACCTCGACGGGCGTTCGGTCGCCCTCGCCGGGCGGTCGTACCAGCGCCAGCGCGAGTGCCACTACAGTCTCGCCAACTTCGTGAAGGCCGTGCCCGAGGCCCATCTCGCGCCGGGCCTGGTGTCTCTTTCGGCCAGGCGTATGCCGCACCCGCCCGGTGACCGGCCGCCGAGGCTCCTCGCGGACTTCCCGAAGACGCCTGCCGCCGGCGCGGGTGCGCGATGACGTTCACAGCACCCGCACCCGGTACGACGGACGAGCCACGGGCGATCAAGCGCTCCGCCGGCCTGCCCGACCAGCTCTTCCGCGGGCTGGCCCGGGGCAGCGGCGGTGTGGTGCTCGTCATCATGCTGCTCGTCGGCACCTTCCTCGGCTACCGCGCCTGGGAGGCCCTGCGGGTGGCGAAGGGCTCGTTCCTCACCACCTCGGCCTGGGAGCCCGACTCCCATCACTTCGGCATCGCCGCCGTACTCACCGGCACCGTGCTGATCGGGCTCGTCGCCATCGTCATCGCGCTGCCGCTCGCCATGGGCACGGCGCTGTACATCTCCGAGTACGCGCCCCGGCGCGTACGGCGGACCATGGTCAGCCTCATCGACCTGATGGCCGCGGTGCCCAGCGTGGTCTACGGGCTCTGGGGCGCGTTCTTCCTCCAGTCCCACATCGTCGGTCTGTCGCGGTGGATCGCCACCTACTTCTCCTGGATCCCGTTCTTCAAGGTCAACGGCGCCGACCCGGGCGACCCGCTGGCGACCACGACCGTCTACACCTCCTCGACGTTCATCGCCGGGATCGTGGTGGCGCTCATGGTCACGCCGATCGCCTGCTCGGTGATGCGCGAGACGTTCTTCCAGGCGCCCGTCGGCGAGCGCGAGGGCGCGTACGCGCTCGGCGCGACCCGGTGGGGAGTGATCAAAACGGTCGTCCTGCCCTTCGGCCGCGGCGGTGTCATCGGCGGCACGATGCTCGGTCTCGGCCGCGCGCTGGGCGAGACGATCGCCGTCTACATGATCATCTCGCCCGCCTTCGTGATCCAGCCGCGGATCCTGGAGAACGGCACCAACTCCGTCTCCTCGCTGATCGCCCTGCGGTACGGCTCCGCCAGCGACTTCGGTATGTCCGCGCTGATGGCGGCGGGGCTCGCCCTCTTCCTCATGACGCTCGTCGTCAACTTCGCCGCCTCCTCCATCGTGGCCCGCAGCCGCTCCGGGGCCGGGACCGAGGCCTGATATGAACCGGACCACCACCCCCGTGCTGCCCTCCGACACCACCACCGGCCCCGCCGCCGGCCCCCTCCCGCCCACCGTCCGTCCGGGCCCGCCCGACGGGAGTGGCGGGCCCGAGGCCCGCCGCTCCACCTCCACCGTGCGCGCGGGCGACGTCCGCGCGCTGCTCGGCGCCCTGGCCGGTGGCCTCGGACTGACCGTCGTGCTGTTCACCCGGATCGCCCCGTTCGACGGGCCGCTCGGCTTCGTCGTCGTCGCCTATCTGTTCTTCGTCGGTCTGTACGCCGTGCTGGTGTCCTTCGCCGAGAACGGCATGGCGGTACGGGACCGGGCCGCCGCGGTCGTCATCCACAGCCTGGCCGTGCTGGTGGTCTGCGCGCTCATCTTCGTCGTCGCGTACACCCTGTGGCGCGGCCGGTCCGCACTGCCGCATCTCAACTTCTTCACCGACGACATGTCGCGCACCGGGCCCGTCCAGCCGCTCACCAGCGGCGGCATGCTGCACGCCATCGCCGGCACGGTCGAGCACATGGCCATCTCGCTGGCCATCACCGTGCCGCTCGGACTGGCCTGCGCGATCTTCCTCAGCGAAGTCCCTGGCGCCTACGCCCGGTTCGTACGGACCATCGTGGAGGCGATGACCGCGCTGCCGTCGATCGTCTCCGGTCTGTTCATCTACGCCACCGTCATCCTCATCCTCGGACTGGAGAAGTCCGGACTCGCCGCGGCGCTCGCCCTCGGAGTGATGATGCTGCCGATCATCATCCGCGCGTCGGACGTGGTGATCAGGCTGGTGCCGGGCTCACTGCGCGAGGCGTCCCTCGCGCTCGGCGCCAGCCAGTGGCGGACCGTGTGGACCGTGGTGCTGCCCACCGCGCGCTCCGGGCTGACCACCGCCGTCATCCTCGGCACGGCGCGCGGTATCGGCGAGACCTCTCCGGTGCTGCTCACCGCCGGATACACCAGCGACATGAACCTCAACCCGCTGCACGGCCCGCAGGTGTCGCTGCCGCTGGCCACCTTCGAACTCGTACGGTCCCCGCAGCCGAGCTTCATCGCCCGCGGCTTCGGTTCCGCGGCGCTGCTGATGGGGCTGGTGCTGCTGCTCTTCGTCATCGCCAGGATCATCGGCGGACGCGGTCCCGGAGAGCTGACCAGGCGTCAGACCCACCGCAGGGTCCTCGCCTCCCGCCGCGACGCCGAGCGGATGGGCGCCCGGGGGAAGACCGGGCCGGGCGGCGGGACCTACGCGGAGCGGCCCGACGGGAGTACGTACACGGACCGGCCGCCCGGACCACCCGGGCCGATGGAGCAACTGAGCAACTGAGCCCCGGCCCGCACCCCGGGCCCCGGAGAGGCCGCCCCCGCACCACCGACCGCCGGGCCGGCCCACCCCGTACACGCGAGCCGTCGGGCCGCCGAGCCACCGAGAACCGCCCCGCCCCACCGACAGGAGTCGTCTCCCGATGTCCGGAACCCTTCCGGCGCCGCTGCCAGGCCCACGCGTACGCGCCGCCCTGGCGGCCCTCGCCCTTGTGACACTGGTGCTGCTGGCACTCGTCCAGCCCGTACCCGCCGCCGCCGCGACCTATGTCCCGATCTCCGGCGCGGGCTCCACCTGGAGCCAGAACGCGCTGGACCAGTGGCGGGCGAACGTCAAGCAGTACGGCATGACGGTCAACTACAACGGCACCGGCTCCTCCGACGGCCGCAACCAGTTCCGCAACGGCACCGTGGACTACGGCGTCTCCGAGATCCCGTACGGCATCACGGACTCGGGCGTGGTCGACGCGCCGCCTCCGCGCAAGTACGCGTACATGCCCATCGTGGCCGGTGGTACGTCGTTCATGTACAACCTGAAGATCGGCAACCAGCGGGTGACCAATCTGCGGCTGTCGGGCGAGGTCCTCGCCAAGATCTTCACCGGTGGCGTCAAGCTGTGGAACGACGCGGCGATCAAGGCCGACAACCCGGCCCTGGCCGCCTCGCTCCCGGCCCGCAGGATCGTCCCGGTGGTCCGCTCCGACGGCTCGGGTACGACGGCCCAGCTCACCACCTGGATGAGCAAGCAGTACCCGTCCATCTGGAACGGCTACTGCGCCAAGGCCGGACGGAGCACCCCCTGCGGCGCCACCTCCAACTACCCGCTGGTGCCGGGCGGCGGCTTCGTCGCCCAGTCCGGCTCCAACGGTGTCTCCGGCTATGTCGCCCAGGCGGGCAACATCGGCACGATCACCTATGTCGAGTACTCGTACGCCGTCTCGACCACCCTCTTCCCGGTGGTGAAGGTGCTCAACGCGGCCGGCTACTACACCGAGCCGACCGCCAAGAACGTCGCGGTGGCCCTGCTCAACGCGCGGATCGAGAACAACAGCTCGTCCCCGAAGTATCTGACCCAGATCCTCGACGGCGTCTACAACGGCAAGGACCGGCGCAACTACCCGCTGTCCAGCTACAGCTACATGATCGTGCCGACCAAGGTGGAGTCCAAGTTCAGCGAGCAGAAGGGCAAGACGCTCGGGGCGTTCGCGTACTACTTCCTCTGCCAGGGGCAGCAGCACGTCGACAACCTCGGCTACTCCCCGCTGCCGGTGAACCTCGTCCAGGCCGGGCTCGAACAGGTACGCAAGATCCCCGGTGTCAACGTCGAGAACATCAACATCAAGAACTGCCACAACCCGACCTTCTCCGCCGACGGCTCCAACACCCTCGCCAAGAGCGCGCCCTTCCCGCAGGCCTGTGACAAGAAGGGCGCCACCCAGTGCGCCACCGGCACCGGCGGCGACAAGCGGCCCACCGTCACCCAGGGCGGCGGCGGCTCGGGCGGCACCTCGGGCGGCAGCGGCGGCGGCACCTCCGGCGCCTCCGGCGGCGGTACGGCGGCCACGGGCGGTACGGGAACCTCCGGCACCTCGGGCACGGGCGGATCCGGCGACGGCGCCACCCCGGGCGCGGACACCGGAGGCAGCGCGGGAGCGGCCGTCGACCCGGACACCGGCCAGCCGATCGCGGCGGGCGCCCAGGCGGGCGGCGCCGGTGACGCGGCGGGCGCCGGCACGGGCGGCGACGCGTTCGCCGTGCCCGTCTCCACCTCGGGAACGATCAGCGGCGGAGTACGGCTCGCGCTGATGGTGCTGGCCGCCCTGCTGCTGGTGGCGGTCACGGTCGGGCCACCGCTGCTGTCCCGCTTTCTGACGGCGAGGAAGCAGACATCATGAGGATCCCCGGTACCGGCCCCCGCGCACCCCGCGCCAAGGCCGTTCGCGCACTCACCGTCGCCGTCCTCGCGCTCTGCTGCGCCCTGAGCGCGGGCGCCTTCGTCGGCGCGGGCGCCGACCTGGCCGGGGCGGCCGACAATCCCGCCTCGGGCGCCTCACCGGTGACCGTCACGGGCAAGGGCGACTTCGCGCAGCTCAAGGTCACCGTCGAGCAGACCAGGCACCTGGTCAACCAGGTCGTCAAGGTCTCCTGGTCAGGCGCGGCACCGACCGTCTCCGAGACCGCCTACGCCGCCGACTACCTCCAGATGATGCAGTGCTGGGGCGACGACAAGAGCGGACCCGACCCGGAGCAGTGCCAGTTCGGCGGCTCCTCGGCGCTCGGCCCCGGATCCGGCAACCAGTCCGCGGGCGCTTACACCAATACGCGGCAGCTCAGCTACGGCTCTCTCTCCGACGAGAACCAGACCATGCCGCCTCCGTCGCCCACCGGTATCTCGTATGTCGCGTTCCACTCGGTGGACGGCCAGATCACCCCGACCGGCAACTCCAACGACTTCTTCGACTCCAACACCAGCAACGAGGTCCCGTACGCCCGTACCAACCCCGACGGCACCGGCGAGGTGTACTTCGAGGCCCAGACATCCCTGGAGGCACCCGGTCTCGGCTGCGGCGAGGCCGCGTCCGGGGACACCCCCCAGACCGAGGGCCGGCAGTGCTGGCTGGTGGTCGTACCGCGCGGTGAGACCGAGGTCGACGGCGCCCGGTACACCGCCCAGTCCGGCGGCCTCCTCCAGTCCTCGCCGCTCTCGGCGACCAACTGGGCCCAGCGGCTGGTCGTCCCGCTGCACTTCGAGCCGATCGGCAACTTCTGTCCGCTCGGCGCCGACGAACGTCCCACCCTCGGCAACGAGATGATCGCCGAGGCGGTCGGCCGCTGGCAGCCCGCCCTGTGCCAGTCCGGCGGCAAGGCGATCTTCGGCTATGCCCAGGTGACCGACGAGACCGCGCGGCGCAAGCTCGGCTCGGGCACCCCGGGCATGGTGTTCCTGAACGAACCCGGCACCTCCGAGCAGATACCGCCCGACCAGGTCCCGGTGTACGCGCCGGTGGCGCTGTCCGGACTGACCATCGGCTTTCTCGTGGAGAGCCAGTCGTCCTTCTCCGCCCCGGACGAGGTCAAGGCGCGCAACGGCCGCAGACTCACCTCGCTCAAGCTCAACCAGCGACTGGTGGCCAAGCTGCTGACCGAGTCGTACCAGGACGGCAACTCCCGCTTCGCGCCGAGCACCGAGAAGAACCCGTTCAACCTCGGGCGCGACCCGGAGTTCACCCGGCTCAACCCGGAGTACGCGCATCTCGACTTCGGCGGCAAGCTCGGCGACGTCATCGTGCCCGAGGCGCTCTCGGACTCCGCGCGGCTGCTGTGGGACTGGGTGGACCAGGACCCGGCGGCGCGCGAGTTCCTCGACGGCACGGCCGACAACACGGGCAAGTACGGTGACGCGGCCAACTCCGGGATGACGGTCAATCCGCACTACCGCAAGCTCGATCTGCCGCTGGACCACTATCCCAAGAGTGATCCGTTCTGCCAGCAGTTCGAGGAGCACCCGGACACTCCGCTCTGTGTCCAGGACAAGCATCCGTACACCCTGGACATGCACGGCGCCGCCCGCGCCGCGGGCCGCGGCGACTCGCTGGCCCGTACCACCTGGGACATGACCACCACCCCGCCCGCGTACAAGAAGGACCCGCCGCAGCCGGCCGGGCAGCGGGCCATCCTCGCCCTGGCCGACAGCTCGACGGCCCTGCGCTACGGACTGATCCCGGCCCAGCTCCGCAACGGCGCCGGGCAGTATGTCGCGCCGACCACGGCGGGCCTGCTGGCGGGCCAGGCGGCGATGCGGCCGGGACCGGTCAAGTCGGTCGCCGAGGCCGCGCCCGCCACCAAGGCCAAGGGCGCCTATCCGCTCACCTCGCTCACCTACGCGGCGACCGTGCCGTCCCGGCTGACCGCCGCCGAGGGCAAGGACTACGCCGAGTTCCTCACCTACGCGGCGGGCGGCGGCCAGCGGCCCGGTGTCGCGGCGGGCGAGCTGCCCGAGGGATACGCGCCGCTGCCGAAGGCGCTGCGCGCCCAGACCGTCCAGGCCGCCGCCACCATCGCGGCCCAGGCCGGGAAGACCCCGTCGGAGGAGGACCCGGACTCCACGGGTACCGGGTCGGACCCGGACGGCGGCGGGGGAGCGGCGGGCGGCGGAGATGCCGCTTCCGGTACGGGCGGTGCGCCGGGCGGCGCCCCCGCGGGTGACGGCGCGGGGAGCGCCGAGCCCTCCGGCTCCCCGAAGCCCGCCCCGTCCGGCGGCGCCTCCACCGCGCCGCCGGAGCCGGCGGCGGCCGAGGCGAGTTCCCCGCCGACCCCGCCCTGGGCGCTGGGAGCCGTGCGCTATGTCGTGCTGATCGTCCTCATCACCGGGATCGCGGCGGCCATCGGCGGCCCGCTCCTGCCGAGGCTGGCACCGGTCGTCGCGGCCGGATGGCGGTCGCTGCGGCGGGAGGACGACACCACCTGAGACGACCGGCCGGGGGCGGCAGCCACCACCCCCGGCCGGTGGCCGGATGTTCCGGAACGGCCGGAACGCGGCCACCCGCGAGTGATCGCGGTTTCAACACCAGGCGCAAGCCTATCTGAGGGGTACACGAAGGTGAACAAGAAGAAGATCCTGACGGCCGCGGCCGGAGCCCTGCTGCTCGCGGCGACCGTCGGCACCGTCGCTTCCGCCGAGCCCAGTGGTACGCCCACCTACCGGCAGCTCTCCGGCGTGGGTTCCGACACCACGCAGGACGTGATGAACGGCCTCTCCCAGGTCGTCACCGTCAACGGCACCAAGGTGCTCGGTTCGTACAACGCCGTGGGTGGCGCGAGCATCACCACGAAGGACCCCGCGGTCAACAACAAGTGCACGATGACCCGCCCGAACGGTTCCGGCGCGGGCCGCACGGCGCTGCTGAACTCGCTCCAGGTCAACGACGGCTGTCTCGACTTCGCGCGCTCGTCCAGCCTGAGCCTGGGCGCGTCCAGCCCGGGTCTCACCTACGTCCCGTTCGCGGTCGACGGTGTCTCGTACGCCATCACGCCCTCCAGCGTGCTGCCGCGCAAGCTCACCCTGGCCGACCTGAAGGCGATCTACCACTGTGACCCCGCCTTCGTGGGCACCGGCCCGAACTACAACCTGAACGTCCTGCTGCCGCAGGCCGGCTCCGGCACCCGCAGCTTCTGGGAGGCCCAGGTCGGCATCGTCGACGCGGATGTCGTCGCCGGTGTGTACCCCTGCATCAAGGACAAGAAGAACAACACCCCGATCCAGGAGCACGACGGCCGCGTGCTGGACGACAAGTCCATCGTGCCGTTCTCCATCGCGCAGTACATCGCGCAGGCCTCGCAGACCGTGGCCGACGTGCGTGGCCGCGCGCTGCTCGGCTCCATCGACGGCAAGAGCGCCACGACGCTCAACAGCGACTTCTCCGTCAAGCGCGATGTCTACAACGTGATCCCCACCAGCAAGATCGGCACCGCTCCCTGGAGCACGGTCTTCGTCGGCAAGGACTCCCTGATCTGCAAGCAGCCCGGTGTGATCAACACCTACGGGTTCGCGACCAGCCCGGACTGTGGCGACACCTCCAAGCAGACCAACTGACCCCGACGCGGTTTTCCTGATTCCGGAGAAGGAGCTTTCCACCGTGTTTTCCCAGAGATCCGTGTCGCCGCGCAGAACCGTGCGGTCGCTCGCCGCGACGGTCGTAGGCGCCGTCGCGCTGTGCGCGGCCGGGCTGGTCATGGCGCCGTCCGCACAGGCCGCCGAGATCGGCACCATCGACATCAACCCGAAGACCGGAACCGACGAGTCGGGCATCGACTTCGCCACCTCCGGTGCCTGCCCCGACACCGCCTCGTACGTCATCGTGTCGGTCAAGGGCTCGGGCTTCCCGGCCGAGGGCCAGAACGTGGTCGGCAACGCGCCGATCGAGACGTACAACACCACGGCCGCCGGCGGCATGCTCATCCCGCTGTCCTCGACGATGCGCGACTACGCCAACATCGCCGGTTTCAGCACGCTCCAGGGCGAGTACGCGTTCACCGTCACCTGCCGCACCGCGTTCAACGGGACCAGCCTGGGTGACTTCAACGGGTCGATCTGGTTCACCTCGAACACGGCGTACCAGGCCAACGACCCGGACGTGAAGCTCGACACCACCACCGCTCTCGCGGTCTCGCCGTCCGGCACCACCGAGCAGGGCGACGAGGTCACGCTGACCGCCACCGTCTCCCCGGCGGGCGCGGCCGGTACGGTCCAGTTCCGTGACGGCTCCACCGCGCTGGGCAGCCCGGTGGCCGTCACCGGCGGTGCCGCCGCGCTGACCACGACCAACCTGGCGGCGGGCAGCCACTCGCTCACCGCCGAGTTCACGCCCTCCGGCGGCTCGTACAACGCCTCCGCCTCCACGGCCGTCACCCACCAGGTGAACGCCGCGGCGGCCAAGGCCACCACGACCGCGCTGGCCGTGTCCCCGGCGGACACCGCCGAGCAGTTCAGCCCGGTCTCGCTGACCGCGACCGTCACGCCCGCGGGCGCGGCGGGTTCGGTGAAGTTCACCGACACCGTGGGCGGTACGGCCACCACGCTCGGCACCGTCCCGGTGACGGGCGGCCAGGCCGCGCTCACCACGAGCAGCCTGGCTCCCGGCGACCACTCGTTCACGGCGACCTTCGTGCCGCAGAACAGTGCCGCGTACCTCGCCTCCGACTCGGGCAACGTCCCGTTCAAGGTCGGTGCCTTCGCGGGTGTCTCCACCTCCGAGGACATCACCACCACCGTCGAGTCCGGCGCGCTGGTCATCAGCGTCGAGGACCCGCACGTCACCCTGCCCTCGCCGCAGCTCGACGCCAACGGCGAACTGCTGACCACGGCGGGCGCGCTCAACCCGGTCACCCTGACCGACACCCGCGCCGGTAACCCGGGGTGGACCGTCAGCGGCCAGGTGGGCGACTTCTCCGACGGTGCCACGCACACCATCAACGGCCAGAACCTCGGCTGGACGCCCAGTGTCATCGACCATGTCTCCGGCCAGACCGTCACGGCCGGCGCGCAGGTCGGTGCCGCCGAGGGCGCCGAGTCCGCCGACAACGGCACGGCCGGACTGAAGTCCTCGCACACCCTCGCCAACGGCAAGGGCCTCGGCACCTCGCACCTCGGTGCCGATCTCAACCTCAACGTCCCGACCTCCACGGTGGCCGGCACCTACACCGCCACGCTCACCCTGACCGCCATCTGATAGCGGCCGGACCACTGTCCGGCCGCTGCCCGACCGTGCACCTCGCGGTCGCCGAGGCGGGCGGGACGGGTGGCCCCCCCCCCCCCCCCCCCCCCCCCCCCCCCCCCCCCCCCCCCCCCCCCCCCCCCCCCCAACCCCCCCCCCCCAACCCCCCCCCACCCCCCCCCCCCCCCCCCGCCCCC